>JANTFN010000161.1 GCA_024763435.1 Thermodesulfobacteriota bacterium
CCGTGATGCTCATCCGCTGGAACGTGCCGTTCTGGGTGTCCGCCCCGGTAGGGATGATTTTTGCCATTATCTGGTCGTTTGTCATCGGGTATCCCCTGTTTCGCATGAAGGGGCACTATTTTGCCATTGCGACTATTGCCACCTCGCTGGTGCTGCTGGATGTTTTTGAGGTATGGGACCTGGTCGGCGGCGCCAGGGGGTTGGAAATGCCCATGAAAAAAATGCCGAGCTTTTTGTATCTGCAGTTTCGGAACGACGCCTACTATTACTACATCCTGCTCTTCCTGTTTTTTTTCGGGTTTTTCTACATCAACTGGTTCCGGAAATCGCGCCTCGGGTTTCAGCTTCGGGCCATTAAGGACAACGAGGAGGTCGCGCGTTCCCTCGGGATCAACGCCCACTGGTGCAAGATCAAGGCCTATGCCATTGCCACCTCTTTTGTGGCCGTGGTGGGGTCGTTTCACGCGTGCTACAATTTTAATATCGAGCCGGAAGATATTATGTCCCTCGATCTTTCTATCCTGATTGCCATGATGGCGATGGTCGGCGGCGCGGGGTCGCTATGGGGCCCCATTATCGGCGCGGCTGTTCTCGTCCCGTTGAAGAGTTATCTTGGAAGCTGGCTGGGAGGAAAGGCCGGGCTTGCCGGCCTGGATTTGGTCATTTATGCCATTATCATCATGGTCATTGCCGCTTTTGAACCGAAGGGTATCTGGGGAATCGTGGAAAAGGCACGGCGGCGGAGGCGGAAATAATGCCTATTCTGGAAGTTCAGGACCTTGTCAAGGATTTTGGCGGGCTTCGCGCCAATAATCATGTGTCCTTTTCCGTGGAAAAGGGCGAACTTCTGGGACTCATCGGCCCCAATGGCGCGGGAAAATCGACCCTTTTCAACTGTATTGCCGGCGTCTATCATGTTACAAGCGGTAAGGTTTTTTTTGAGGGGCAGGATATTACAAACCGTCGACCCTATGAGGTCTCCAGACTTGGCCTGGCAAGGACCTTCCAGATATTTACCGCTTCCGGGGATTTGACGGTCATAGAAAATGTCATGGTAGGAAGTTTTTTGAGAACACGCTCGAGAAAGGCCGCGAAAAATAAGGCAGAAGAAATCCTCGATTTCATGGGGCTGTCGGGCCAGGAGGACCAGTGGGTCAGCGAGCTTCCCGTGGCCGCGCAGAAAAGGGTGGCCATGGCTACGGCCCTCGCGACCCAGCCGCGCGTGCTGCTCCTTGATGAAGTGGCGGCCGGGCTGAACCCCACCGAAATCGAACAGACCATAAATGTTATCCGCCAGATACATTTTGATATGGGTGTTACCGTTGTTCTCATTGAACACGTGATGGAACTGGTGATGAACCTGAGCCAGCGGGTCATTGTCCTCGACAGCGGCACCCTTATCGCGAATGGAAAACCGGAAAACATTCGGCAGAACCCGGAGGTCATCAAGGCCTACCTTGGCGAACGTTATGCCGCGCAAATTACTTCCAGCGGGGAAAGCGCCTGATGGCACCAATTTTAGAGATTAAGGATATATGGGTCCGCTACTCCGGGCTGCCGGTCATTCAAGGGGTTTCCTTTGAGGTCAATCCCGGTGAAACAGTTTGTGTCGTGGGTGCCAATGGCGCGGGAAAATCGACCATTCTGCGGGCCATCATGGGCGCGCAACCGGCCTATAAGGGCCGTATTTTGCTTGAGGGGAAAAATATCCAGACCTTTTCCACCGAGAAAATTGTGCGGCAGGGCATTACCTATGTCCCCGAGGAAAAGATGCTGTTCGGCCCCATGACCGTTGAGGAAAACCTCCTGATCGGCGCTTATATTATTGATGATGATGCCAGGAAGCGGGAAAACCTTGACTATGTTTATAATCTTTTTCCTAAACTCAAGGAACGGCGGATACAGCTCGCGAATACCCTCTCCGGCGGCGAGCAGCAGATGGTCGCCATTGGCCGCGGGCTCATGTCCAACCCAAAAATTCTGATGCTGGATGAACCCTCGCTTGGACTGGCGCCGGTGCTTGTTGATGAGGTTCTCGACACGGTCCGGCGGCTGAAAGAAGCGAAAATGACCATCCTCCTCGTGGAGCAGAATGTGCGGGAGACGTTGGAAATTTCTGACGTGGGGTATGTTATTCAGACAGGAAAGGTGGTTACAAAGGGCAAGGCCTCGGACCTGCTCCAGTCCGAAGATATCCAAAAGGCCTTTCTCGGGATGTAGGCAGGACGTGTAACAGGGCAGGCAGCGTGGTCTATTGGTCATTTAATGGTTTCGTGAAGTTTTATATTTTCTTCAACCTTATACCTTAAAGCTAATAATATAAGGGAGTTTAAACTATGACACAGCCGGCGGAAATCAGAGCAAAAATACGGACGGGGGCCTTCAAAAGACCGACCGCGGGTGAGGCGTCGGGGTTTGTTCAGGCCAACCTCGTTATCGTCAGGGAAAAACACGCCTTTGACTTTCTCCTGTTCTGTCAACGGAATCCCAAGCCCTGCCCGGTTCTGGAGGTCCTGGAACCCGGTCAGCCCCTGACGCGGACGATTGCCAGCGGCGCGGATATTCGCACGGATATTCCCCGCTATCGCGTGTATCGGGAGGGAATCCTGACGGAAACGATGGATTCTATCTCATCCCTCTGGGAAGACGATTTTGTCGCCTTTCTCCTTGGGTGCAGTTTTTCCTTTGAAGAGGCGCTTTTGAAGAATGATATCCCCATACGACATATCGAGGAAAGGAAAAACGTCCCCATGTTTAAGACCAGCATCCCGGTGGTCCCCGCCGGGATCTTCAGCGGGAGGCTTGTCGTGACCATGCGACCCATCCCCGAGGCCCTTGTGGTGCGGGCCGTCCAGATTACCTCACGCTATGCCATGGTGCACGGGGCCCCGGTTCACATCGGCAGCCCTGAATCTATCGGTATCCAGGACCTTTCCCGCCCGGAGTATGGCGATGCCGTAACGATAAAAAAAGGAGAGGTTCCGGTTTTCTGGGCCTGCGGTGTTACGCCACAGGCCGTGCTTGAAGAAGCGAAACTGGACCTTGCCATTACCCACGCCCCCGGCTATATGCTGATTGGGGATGTTAAGAATGAGGCCCTTGCTATTCTTTGACGGGTTCCTGAAAATAAACGCTTAACCTTTGTGTTTTTTGCTTCTCCTTCAGCCTTTTTTCATCAATTTTCCCGGGATTAGGCGGCCATTATTTTAACTGGTTTTTCTGAACGCCTAAAGATATACCTGATTCATCCCGATAAGAGGGTAGAACCTTTTTTGACAGGCGCTTATATCTGTTGTAAGGTAGGCGTAAAGGACTTAAAATATCTCAGAAAAGTAGGGAGGATTACAGGATGAAGAGGCTGAGATTGCATATTTGCATGATGGTTCTTTTTGGGATTTTTATAACGGGAAGCGCCCTTGCCGCGCCAAAGCGGGTCTTTCTTGTCTTCAGTTACCACCCCACGCTCTTCTGGCATGTGAATGCGATAAAGGGGATCCATGATGCCCTGAAGGATGTCCCCTGTGAATACAGGTCCTTTTACATGGACACCAAACATCACCCGGGCATACCCTGGCTCCTTAAGGTTTCCCGGGAGGCCATCCGGGAAATCAAAGATTTCCATCCAGATCTTGTTGTCGGGTTTGATGACAATGCCTGTCATTATGTCCTGGCCCATTTTCTGGGTACACCGTTGCCAATGGTCTTTACAGGCGTCAATCGGGAGCCGGAGGAATACGGGTTTGTAAAGGGGACTCGGGAGTCCCCCGGGAAAAACATCACAGGGGTCCTGGAGCGCCACTATTTTCTCCAGTCTATCCAGCTCTTTTCCGGGTTGCTGGGGAAACCGGTTTTGCGTATTGGGCTGGTGAGCGATTCGAGTGAGACTTCTCATACGATGATTGCAAATTTCATGCGGATTGCCAGGAAGAAAAAACTTCCCATTGTCTTTTTTAAGTTCGCCTATTCCTTCCCGGGCTGGCAGGAAATTATTCGGGATGCGCAGGGGAAGCTTGATCTTTTAATCATTTATAATTGTGAGACTCTAAAGGGGAAGGGCAATAAAGACATCTCCGGAGATGATGTTATTGCCTGGACCATTGCCCATAACCGGATCCCGGAGATGTCTTTCTTCAGCCGGTATATCAAAAAGGGGATAATGGGTGGAATTGTTTTGACGGGGTATTATCAGGGATTCTACGCGGGGAAGAAAGCGGTCATGATTTTCAAGGGAACTCCGCCCGGTGACATTCCGATTAACGTGCCCCCTAAAGGGACCCTTGCCTTTAATATGAAGCGGGTACGGGCGCTGGGCCTGAAGATTCCACTCGGTGTTCTCCAATCCGCTATTTTGATGGGCCAGTGACGGGGGCCCAATGAAACGATCGTGGTTTATTCTGTGTATTGCCATTGCCCTTTCAGTGATCATTCTTGCGATTTCCGGAATCGTGATTCAGCAACACCGTGAGATTCTTATCAATGCCGCAACAGAGGAAGCCTCTCTGAAGGTTACGCATTCCTCGCGCCTCATCTCGGATTTTATCCGGGAACGATTAAATGTGATAGATAGCGTTGCTTCGTGGATGAATCCGTTCTGGGCCATCTCTCCAAAAGCCTTCAAGGGGGATATCGTTGAAAATATTAGCCAGGTCCTCAAACGCTATCCGGGGTTTGATTCCATTCAATTTTTAGAGCCTCAGGGATTGGTTATCTGGGGTGTTCCTGAAGAAAGATCGCTGGAAGGGGTGAACCTGCTGAGCGATGTTGATAACCCCGGCGAATACGACGCGCTCCTGAAAAGGGCCCGCAGGGAAAGGTCGGCCACGCTTGCCCCCCTGATGATTACGCAGTTTAATCCTCTATCAGGGAAGCTGGAAAAAAGGGAGGTT
>JANTFN010000162.1 GCA_024763435.1 Thermodesulfobacteriota bacterium
GGTATTGGGTTTTACAAGACGCTGCGCGATGGAAAGAACAACATATTTCTCAGGCGAAGGCAGCCCTTTTAGAAATTTTCCCGTACGGGCGGCCAGCAATCCCCGCATATCCTCAACACGGAGAATAACATGGCCGTTCCGAATCGTCGTCTCCTGATGGGAACGCGAATTTCGGACAACCACCCCTCTGGCAGAATCAAAAAATGGGGCCTCTGACCCTGAAACAACCCAGTGCGTCTTAAACAGATGAATCAGTTTGATAAGTCTCCCTTCAAGAACGGCGCTGAAGTGATTCTTCTTCAGAACCTCATATTCCACATCTTCCAGCGGGGTGCCCAACATGTTTTCAAAGGCCTTTCTTCTTTTTACCTCGTCCTTTAGAAGCAGCTCCAGCCTTTTTTTAAGGGCCCGGCTGTTTTTCGCGCCTGTACCGGTCACGGCCAGCGCGCTGCTGAGGGAAAGGATATCATCAAAATAATCCCGCATGGAACGAAAAGCCAGGCGGATATTCGCCTCCTGTTCTTCCCCCACTCCCGGGTTATAGTTTAAAATGGGATAAATTTTTTCCAGGGACTTTGCCTTTTGATAGGCGGCAACCTGCTTGTCCACCACCGTAATGTTTCTGGAGGCATAGATATCCCGTGTCGCGCGCTGCCCCGGCCGCACCTTCTTTGTCGTTGTAAAGGGAGAGAAAAAAAAGATTAGAGAAAGGAGGATAACACTCACCGCAAGCAGAAAAGAGCGCTGTAAATGCCGTTGAGATGCAAAGCCGTTAATCGTTTTCGAGAGGGTCTTTAAATCCCCGGCCATATATTTTTTTGCGTTTTTACTGATAGATTTTTTTAACATTCTGTCTTTCCCTGACCCAGTGGAAAACTTTAGGCCTCATCGCGCGTTTCAGTGCCCATTCTCTCATAGGCCCTGATAATTAACCGGACAAGATGGTGCCGGACAACATCCCTGTCCGAAAAATAGACAAAGGAGATTCCGGGAATTCCCTTCAGGATATCCTGAACCTGAACCAGTCCGCTCTTTCTCCCGTTTTCCAGATCTATCTGCGTGATATCTCCTGTAATAACCGCTTTGGATCCAAAGCCAAGGCGGGTCAGGAACATCTTCATCTGTTCGGGAACGGTATTCTGCGCCTCGTCCAGAATAACAAAGGCGTTGTTCAGTGTCCGCCCCCGCATGAAGGCCAGTGGGGCAATCTCGATAATTCCCCTGTCCACAAGGCGCGCGGCTTTTTCAAAATGCATCATATCATGAAGGGCATCATACAGGGGACGAAGGTAGGGGTTGACCTTTTCGATGAGGTCTCCCGGGAGAAATCCAAGCTTTTCCCCAGCCTCGACGGCAGGGCGCGCGAGGATAATACGCTCTACTTCGTGCTTCATAAGGGCTGAAACAGCCATGGCCATGGCGAGGTAGGTCTTCCCTGTCCCTGCGGGACCGATGGCAATCACGATATCGTTTTTCCTGATTGCATCGATATAGTTTTTCTGACGGATACTCTTGGGCGAGATAATTTTGTGCCTTCCGGAAATGTAAACCGTGTCAAGAAAAACCTCTTCAAGAGAAACCTTTCTGTTCTCCGAAAGCAGCCGTATCGCGTAATCAATATCGCTCGGATACAACGGATAATCCTTTTCAACAAGCGTCCCCAACTGTTCCAGGAGCTGCGTGGCCAGCGCTGTTTCCAGGGAATCGCCCTGGATATGGACCTCATTTCCGCGTAATCCCAGCCGGACACCCAGCGTGTCCGAGATAATTTTCAGGTGGTTGCTGTTTGTTCCAACCACCTGTTTTAAGACAGCGGTATCGCGGAAGACAACTTTATGAGGCGACTCGGGTGACATTATTCCCCCATAAGATGAAAAATAAGGGTCCGCTGTCTCGGACGGTTATCAAAATCTATCAAAACAATCTGCTGCCAAGTCCCGAGAATAATTTTCCCGTCCCAGACAGGAAATGTCAGGGACGGTTTCAGGAAAGCGGCCCGGACATGGGCATACCCGTTGCCATCCCCCCATCGGAGATTATGTTTGTAGGGTATTTCAGAAGGGATAAGGCGCTCTATCGCCTCAGCCAGGTCTTCAACAACACCGGACTCATATTCAATGGTTGTAACCGCCGCGGTTGACCCGGGGACAAAAACGACGAAATGCCCCTCGGAAATTCCGGACCCCCTGACAAAATCCTGGGCCCTGGGTGTAACATCAAAAATATCTGTTCGGGCCGATCCGGTAAATGTCAGGACGTTTTTCCGTGTTATCATTCTAACTTTCCTCCCAACAGCTGCCGCACCGCCGTGACAATCCGCGGGAGCGTTTCGCCAAACGCCCCCTTAATAAAATAATCGGCAGTATAGCGTGTCAGCTCTGTCTCTTCAAGATTTATTTCCACAACCCTTGCCCCATGGCGCCGGGCCGCCGCAGGAATACCGTAAGCCGGATAAACCACGGCGGACGTTCCGATGACAAGAACAAGATCCGCCCTGTCCGCTTCATCAAAAGCCCTGGCCATGGCGTCCGCGGGAATGGCCTCTCCGAAAAAAACAACATCCGGTTTGAGCACTGCATCACACACGGGACAGCGCGGGACAAGGCGTGACGCATCAAAATGGTCCGTTTTTTCACGAAAACCGCATTGTGGGCAGACGAGAAAACGATTGGAACCGTGAAACTCAATGACATTTTTACTGCCGGCTTCCTGGTGAAGGCCATCAACATTCTGGGTAATGACACAGGAAAGGCGCCCCATTGCCTCCAGCTCCGCCAAGGCCCTGTGCCCCGGATTGGGCGTTGCCGCGCCAATCACAGCGATAATTTCCCGAAGCATGTCCCATATCTTGATCGGGTCCCGCCGAAACCCGTCAATATGGGCATATTCCGTCGGGTCATAACGGGACCAGAGTCCGCCGGCACTCCTGAAATCAGGAATACCGCTTTCCACGGACACCCCGGCACCGGTGAGCGCGATGGCCTGCCGGGAAGCAACAATATCCCTTGCCAGACGTTCTATCACGCTATCTTCCTTGATCTATTGAGGATATCCCTGCTGGTCGGTAAAATTCCAAAGCCATCCGCAAACCGGACAGCCCTTTTCACGGATTCGCGCATGGCAGCATCCGCCATGGCGCCAACTACATTCAAATCAGCTATTTCCCCGCCTGTTGAAGCGGAAAAAACCACATCGCCATCAAAACTGCTGTTAATGGGGCAAATTGTTTTGACCAGGCCGTTATGGGCCATCCTGGCCAGCTTGTTTGTCTGAGGTCTGTTCAACGCCACATTGGTCGCCACAACCCCAAGAGTCGTGTTAAAAAGGGTTTTCTCACGAGGGCTATCCCCCGTTTGTATTAACCGGAAGGTATCAACAAATTTCCGGCCTGTTTCAAGGTCCCGTGTCCCCGC
Source organism: Thermodesulfobacteriota bacterium (assembly GCA_024763435.1). Classification (GTDB taxonomy): domain Bacteria; phylum Desulfobacterota; class S145-22; order S145-22; family S145-22; genus JANTFN01. The sequence goes on from JANTFN010000162.1 coordinate 3,414, forward strand.
GATGATTTGCCCCGTCTCGTCATCCACAACATCCCCAAAGGCATTCACAACCACAAGGGCACCAACAAAGATATCACCCGTTTTAAAGCATGCCGTTCCCAGGCCACCCTTGGTTGCCCGCTCCAGCCCGTAAAGCTTGCCCACCGTCGCGCCCGTCCCCGCGCCGACACTCCCCTCGGGTGTTGTTTTTCCCATATTTACGCACGCCTGATAACCCATGGGGCCATCCGGCCGACGGCCCGCCCGTGCAAAAGCGAGGTCAAAAAGCACCGCCGTGGGAACCGTAGGGACCCGAGCCACTTTAACATCAAAACCTCGATCCCTTTCTTCAAGATAGCGCATAACGCCACCCGCCGCATCCATCCCGAACGCGCTGCCACCCGTGAGCAAAATAGCCTGAATTTTTTCCACAAGATGCAGTGGCCCCAGGGCATCCACCTGACGGGTCCCCGCCGCCGCGCCCCGGATATCGATCCCTCCGACGGCATCCTCCTCAAAGTAAATCACGGTACACCCTGTCTTTCCCGCTGTATCGGTCGCGTGTCCCACGCGAATGCCGGGAATATCCGTTATCTGCCCGTGAGATGAATCTGAATCGGTTTGGCCAGGAATTCGTTGTGACGATGACTCCATACTGAAAACTCTAATGTTTTGACAGGGGCTTGTCAAGACACCTTAATTGACTTATATTGTAAAAGTGAAAAAATAAAACAGGATAAGATAACCCGTCAATAAAAAAACTTACCCATTTCAGGAGGCAAACATGGATACAATGGTTCATTCACAGGCAAAGGCACGTGAACTCGTTAACGATTTTATCATCAAGGTCTATAACTGGATGGCGGCCGGGCTCGCCATCACAGGCGCTATCGCCTATTACGTTTCCACCAATGAGCCGCTTCTGAGGGCCATTTTTTCCAGCAAGTTTCTGTTCTTCGGGCTCCTGATCGCTGAACTGGGCCTCGTCCTGGTGCTGAGCGCTTTCATCAAAAAAATGAGTGCCCTCACGGCAAGCGCCCTGTTTATCCTGTACGCCGCCTTAAACGGTCTGACTCTCTCGTTTATCTTTATTGCCTATACCCAGTCAAGCATTGCCACAACCTTCTTCATCTGCGCGGGGACCTTTATCGCCTGCAGCATTTACGGCATCACCACAAAACGGGATCTGACTTCTCTCGGTGGATTTCTCTTTATGGGCCTCATCGGGATTATCATTGCTTCAGTCGCCAATATGTTTTTTAAAAGCTCGGGAATGAGCATGATCATAAGTTACATCGGGGTCTTTGTTTTTATCGGGCTAACCGCCTATGATACCCAGAAGCTCAAGACCCTGGCGGTTTCCAGGCCTGAAGGCATCAGTCATGAAACAGAGCGCCGGGGGGCTATTATCGGGGCGCTCAGCCTCTACCTCGACTTTATCAACCTCT
>JANTFN010000163.1 GCA_024763435.1 Thermodesulfobacteriota bacterium
AGTCGTCCCGGTGACGATTCCCGGCTTGAAATTTGTATATTTCCAGTTTACCGGTTTGGGAAGCGATGAACTCCAAATAAAAATGCTGAAGGGATTTTTCGCCTTATAGAAAAATCGGACCGATTCTCCGCGGTTGATAATGCTCCTGTTCGGCCTGAATTCCAGGATTTCAGGAGGCGAGGCGGAAATTCTGGGTTGAACGCCAATCGTCAGGGATTTTTTTTCAATACCATTTCTGTTCCGGCACCAGAGAATGTACGTCGTTTCCTGATTGGAAAAAACATCCTTTGCCCCGCTGGCGACGATGCCCGGTTTTCCAGGATTAAGTGTGTAATAAGGGGTATTGATTCCGAACTGTTTGCCCATGGGAACCGTATAGAGACGGGCTTCCTCCGCGCTGTTGAATTCATACTGTAACCTGACCGGGGTATGCCCGTAATCAAGGGTCCTCTTTTTATTGGCCTGAAATTTCATGATAAGGGGTGTCTGCCCGCCCCAGATTCCCTTTGGATATCTGTTGCCGGGCAGCTGAGCCAGCCCATGGGGTTTGGTTGAACCAGCCTTTGATGCCATAATCTTCTGGTTCGCCATGCCGCCTTTTTGTGCCCGGGAGGCTATTTCAGGTCTCCTGAATGTGTTGTGCGATGGCGTGGTTCCCGTGTTCGCCAGTTTTGCCAATGGCTGGCCCGGCAGGGTTTCACGATTATCAAGCCTGGAGGAATTTTTGAGAGTTGCTTGCGGGGTTTGAACCGATTTTGTTGCCGGTTTTGCCATGGTAACCTTGATCGGGACAGGATAAAACACGCTGCTGTCTCCGTATATCCTGCCGTTACGTGTCTGAACGCGGACGATATATTTTTGCCCTGGGGTGATTTTTCCAGGGATGGAGGCCCTAAAATTTCCGTTATTGGATGCGTTGCGTCTTAAATAGAGGCTTTTATTGCTTTGACGGAAGGGATACAATAAAATGTCAACCTGCGCGGGTACGATTCCCTTCCGGGACCAGTGGATATTGAGGATGTTTTTATGCTGATGGTTTTTTTTCAATATCCCCGCCCGTTTCTGAAACTTCACGCTTACATTCAAGATTTTTCCGGGGGATACTGATTTTCCGATGTCTGATGGACGGAGGGTTGCATGGCGGGAACCCGAAAGGGAAGGCCCCTGTTTCATGTTTGCCGGTCTACGTGATTTCACGACGACCGGTGGGCCAACTTTAAGGGATAATTTAGCGATATCTCCCGTATAAAATTGTCTGCCGGTTATTTTGCCCGGGGGAACAATTGCTTTAACGGCAAAGCTGCCGGCCTTCGGTTTTACCTGAACCTGAAACTCCTTTGTTTCTCTATATTTAAGGCTGCCTTTTGACTGAGAAATCATAGAGTTATTCAGAGAAAATTTGACTTTGAAGTTATTAATAGCTACAGGGCCGGTGTTGATAATTTTCGCGTAGATGGTAATCGTATCTCCCTCGTGTGGCTTGTTGGGCTTGATGTAAAATTTTTTGATAACGAGATAGTTTTTATGAGAAATCTTTCCAATCGTTTTGATGGGAGAGGATGCGTTTTTTAAAGTCGGCGCTGCAATGCTGTTTTGAGGGGCAGGTCTTCCCATCTGTAAGGTCTGGGCGGAAAAAACAGAAAAGGGGATACTGAAAGAAAACAGGAAGGCAAATACGGCGATAACAGCCAGTATGCGTTGTGTTTTTTTCATAATTTCTCCTTTAAACTTTGTAAAAAGGTTAGGTTATGAGGAGGATGGATGCCGTTCCCTTTTATTAGTAAGTATCAGAAACAGCGAAAAAGTTCAAAATTTTTTATTGCGATAGGGGAATATTAATAAATTATGCTGGTATTTCATTTTTTTCTCAAACAGGATGGGGCCCTCCAGTGTCACAAACATTGACGCCGGGGGCGAAAAGAATTAAATTATAATCAGCTTGAATAAATTAAACTGTGTGTGGGGTATTGCATGACAAAAAAAGACTATTACGCGATCCTCGGGGTGAAAAAGGATGCCTCCGAAGATGAGATAAAAAAGGCCTTCAGAAAACTCGCAAGAAAATATCACCCGGACGTCAATCCCGGGGACAAGAATGCCGAATCCAGGTTTAAGGATATCTCCGAGGCCTACGAAGTCCTGCATGATCCAAAGGCGCGGCAGGAATATGATAACCGGGATTCCTTTGATTTCGGCGACTTTTTTGGGAGAAAGGCCGCCGGCGCGGGGGGACGCCCCGGCTTCAGGGGATTTCGTCAGGACTTTACCAATATTGACCTGAACGATATTTTTGGTGACCTCTTTGGCTCCGGGATGGGCCGGGGAAGGGGTTCGTTTCACGCGGAGACGATGTCGCGGAAGGGCAGGGATGTCCAGCACAAGATGTGGGTTGATTTCATGGACGCGATACGGGGCGTTCAAACCGAGATAGCACTGGAACATGAGGTTGCCTGTGACGCCTGCGGCGGTACGGGAATGGACGCCAATGGGAAATGGGAAACGTGCCCCCAATGCGGCGGAAGCGGCCGCCTCCAAATGGGTGGTGGGATGCCGATGCAACAGCAGTGTCCGAGATGCCGGGGCACGGGGAAGATAAATCTTGCCGCCTGCCCGGCCTGTGGTGGTACGGGTAAACGTCGGAAAACAGAAAGGATATCCATTAAAATTCCCGCCGGTGTGGATAACGGGTCCAGGGTGCGCCTTGCGGGGAAGGGGAATCCGGGGGTAAATGGTGGCCCGCCGGGAGACCTTTATATAGAAATTCAACTCCGGCCGCATCCTGTTTTTTCCCGTAAAGGGAGTGATATTTACTGTAAACTTCCAATTTCCGTTACGGAGGCAGCCCTCGGAACGCGCGCGGAGGTTCCTACGATCGACGGTGCGGTTAAGATGAAAATACCCCCCGGCACACAGAACGGAAAAAAGTTCCGGCTGGCGGGGAAGGGCGTGAAACCCCTGAAGGGACGCAAGAAGGGCGATCTCTATGTCGAGGTTGAGGTGATTATCCCAAAAAAGGTAACAGGCCGGGCAAAGAAACTGTTTGAAGAACTTTCAACCCTCTTGCCGACAGTGAGATGACAGGCTTGGAAGGGGTGCCTGAATAGATGGAAGAAACCGATACCCGGATTCCCGCTGCCGGACATCCCGATATCCCTGTAGATGACGCGGAATCTTCATAGATTCTTTTCCCTGCCCCTTCTTCCGGTCGTGGCAAGCCTCGTCGCGGGTGCCGCCGCCGGGGGCATGGGCCACGCGGGGTATGCGGCGGTTATTTTCTGTGCCTTTTTTCTTGTCCTGGTAACGGGTTGTTGGCTGAAGTGGACAGGGTTGTCGGTGAAGGCCCTGTTGGCTGTTATCGGATGTTTCCTTGTAGCCTTTTTTTCAGTTTACACCCGCGTGAACCCCATCCTTCCCGGGAATCATGTGGCCAATTTTACCGGAAGAAAAGTGTGGATTATCGAGGGACGCATCCTGCCTCCCCTCGATCCCGGCCTGACGCGTTCCCATATTACGGTCAAGGTCAGGGCGCTTTTAACCCATGAACAGCGGCGTATCCCGGTCTGTGGAAAATTGCGGCTGACGGTCTATGCGCCTTACACGAAGACCGTTTATGCCGGGGATCTGGTTCGGTTTGCAAGTGCCATCTCAAGGGTTCCCCCGCCCGCCAATCCGTTTACCTTTAACTACCGGCGTTTCCTCGCGCTGAGGCGAATCTATGCCATTGCGAGGGTGAACTGTTTTTCTCAGCTCGTCGTATTGCGAAACGGCAACCGTAAAAACTGGCTGACCACAATAGATCGCCTGAGGCAGCATCTGAACCGGTGGATTATGGCTTCAGTCCCCGCGCCTTACAGTGCCCTGGCCGCCGCCTTCCTCATCGGGTATCGGGGACAGGTGCCGCCGGCGATGAAGGAGATATTTGTCCGGTGCGGAACATCTCACCTCATTGCCATATCCGGGCTTCATCTTGGAATTGTTTCCATTCTCCTCTTTATTTTCATTCGGCGGATCCTGGTATTTTTCCCAAAAATATTCCTCTATATGGATGTTCAAAGGATTACGGCGATTTTAACGTTTGTGTTCCTCCTCTTTTATCTCGTTCTGACAGGTGGCAGGGTTTCTACGATTCGCGCCTTTATCATGGCGACAGCCTTTCTTGCCGTTCTTTTTTCGCGGAGGACCTCCCGGCTCCCGGATATCCTGCTGCTTGCCGCCTTTGTGATTCTTTTTTTTCAACCCCAGGCCGTGTTTTATGTCTCATTCCAGTTGACCTTCGCCGCGGTAGGGGGGATTTTGCTCGGTGTGAGTCGGGAGTCGTATGACCATCAAGCGCTGCCGGGGGATGAAGAGGCCGGGGCCCTGAAAAAAGCAGCCCGCTGGATGGGGATGACCCTCCTTATCACGCTTCTGGCGGTGGCTGTGACATTTCCTATTGCCACCTATCACTTTCATCGCGCGAGCCCCATTGCCCTGCTTGCGAATCTTTTCGGAATTCCCTTTGTGGGATTTGTGATGCTGCCTGTGGGGCTGATTAGCCTGGCTCTTTATCCTTTCTCGGTTCCCCTCGCCACATTTCTGCTCAGGATAGATGGATTTTTTATCAAAGGCCTTGTTCATATTTTTCAGTTCTTTTCAGAATTTCCTCATTCCCGGGTGTATGTTTTTCCGCCCCGGTGGCATGAAATTATTCTGTATTACATGGTGTTTGTTTTCACGGTTTTTGCTTTCAGGTCGAAAGATCGGGTGGCACGGCGCCGCAA
>JANTFN010000164.1 GCA_024763435.1 Thermodesulfobacteriota bacterium
TGCCCGGTGTGTTCTATGATCAATGGCAAAGAAAATTATGTAGCGCCTTGCGTCAAGGGTTTGCAAAACATGCTTCAAGTCATCTTGTTTAAAAACAGGATGGCCATTCGCTTCAAGAATAATGTCGCGGGCCTCAAAACCCGCTTCCCCCATAGGGCCGTTTGGATCTATCCAGGATATGATAACACCTTTACGGGGTTTAATTATTCTCCCCGCCAAAGGGGGAAAGGCGGTAACAGTAACACCTAAATATTTTCTTAAATCCTGTGGGGGTGTGCGTCCCACGTCGTTTTGCAAACCAATCTGAACGGAAATTTTTTTCTTATGACCACGTCTTAGAATTCCCAGGGTTACGGTTTTCCCAAGGGGCGTGATGGAAACCAGACGTTTCAAAATCGCGGCGTCATCAATGCGATGTTTTTGATAAGAAACGATAATATCACCGGGCCTTACACCCGCTTTCCGGGCGGGAGCACTTTTTATAGCACCAACAACCATGGCCCCTTTTAAGTATTTGCCTGTGCCGCGCTCTGCCCTGAAAATGACATCCTGAACGCGAAGGCCGAGCCAGCCGTGCACCACCTTGCCTTTGGTGATAAGCTGGGTGGCAATATGGCGCGCCATGTTCCAGGGAACGGCAAAACCAATCCCCTGCAGTCTGCAGAGTCGCGTCAGCAGGGCATCGTTAATCCCGATAACCTCTCCCCTGAAATTAATCAAGGGTCCGCCGCTATTATTGAAATCGATTCGCGCGTCCGTTTGTAAAAAATCTTCGCAGGTTGATGGATCGGTAACCGCTTTATGATGTTTTGCGCAAATGATTCCCGCTGCGAGGGCTGGCGTTAAGGCATCGTAACGCCCAATAGCAATAATCCGCTGCCCCATGACAATTTTGTCGGAATTTCCGGAAGGGATATGGGGAAAAGGCCCCGCGCCTGATATCTTCAGGACGGCAAGGTCAGTTCGCGAGTCATTCCCAACAAGGCGGGCCTGAAACCATTTCCTGTTATAAAGGCCTACTCGTATGAGTCGCGCGCCTTTGACCCAAAAGGCATTGGTTAAAATATGCCCGGCCGGGTCTATCAGGATTCCTGTCCCAAGATGGGTATTCAGAAGCACTGCAAAATTTCTGTTGATACGGCTTGCGGGGCTTAGAAAAGGGTAATATGGAAAAACCGCAGGCCCTTCCGGAAGACCTTTTTTGGGCCCGACTTCCAAGTGTACCACAGCGGGAAGGGCTTTCCCCGAGGCTTTAAAAACGGCCTTTTTCGAGACAGGCCTTTGAAGAGAAGGGGTCTGCGCGTTTAAACCGGACGTGAAGCCTATCAACACGGCGATGATTTGAGAGCAAATTATCACCGTGCATCTTTTTACGCATGAATTCATCACATGCCACCCTTTTGCAATGTCTTTCCAAACTTAATAGCACCCCAACCTTTCCATAACCTTACAATAAGATTAAATTCCCCCGTATGACCACTTTTTTTATCATCCCGCCTCTCGCACCAGCGGAAGAAGCACGGTAAATGTCGCCCCTTTGTTGGGTCGGCTTTCTACTTCAACGGACCCTTTGTGAAGGCCAATAATTGCTTTAACAAGGTTCAATCCCAGCCCAAGTCCCTTTTTGGAGCGGCTTTGATCCCCCCGGTACAAACGCTCCCAGATCCTGGGGAGATCATTTTCCGGAATGCCCATTCCCGTGTCTTTGATCACAACAGCGACTTTTTCCCCCTGTAGGAAGGCCTCGACAGATACCCTCCCGCCTTGAGGGGTAAATTTAATGGCGTTATCAATCAGATTTGCCAGCGCCTGACTCAGTCTTGTGGGATCAGCCAGGATTGATAGCTGCGGTTGTGACGTTACCGTCATCCGAATTCCTTTTTCCTCGGCAATAAAGGCATAGAGGTCTGTAACTTTTTTGATAATCTGATCAACAGGTATAATTTGAAGGTCAAGCTGCAGGACCCCGGTTTCCGCCTCTGATATATCCATGAGTGTATCTAAAAGCCTTTGAATATCCATGGATTCCTCAAGGCATTCCCCCAGGGCGTTTTGGCACTCCTCAGGCAAGTTCTCCTGCTGAAGTGCCAGTTCCGCCATGCAACGCAGCCTTGTAACGGGGGTTCGGAGGTCATGCGAAACGTTGTCGAGAGAATTCTTCATAGCCATTATCAGCGTTTCAATTTTCCGAAGCATTTCGTTGAAAAGAGAAATTAGCTCTTCCAATTCGTCTCCAGAGCGGGGATTGGGAACCCGCTGTCCCAGCGCCTCCATATCGCGCGAAATAGATTGAACCGAATCAATAAGATGACGTATGGGACGCAACGCACGATAGGCCAGGAGGCTTCCCCCAAAAATTCCCAGTAAGAGCAGGGGGAGGATGATAATCGTGGCAGCGTCTTTAAATTTTGTCAGAATCCTGAACCTTTCCCGCGTATCCTGTCCAACCTGAAGAAGATTTCCATTGTTCAGGCGGATGGAATTTATCTCCAGAAACATCTTGTGCCGCTGATCGGGAAGCCGAAACCATTTCCGGGAAACGGGAGGCATAGTCATAAGGTTTTTTATGTCGAATTCCACCCACTGGTAAGGCAGATAAAGGAATTCCGTTTGATTATTCCGGTCTGAAATGCGGATAAAAAACTTATTTTTCTCCGGGAACTTTCTGAAGGCGACAATCTCCCTTTCAATTAAAGGGATGCCGCCAGATTGATAAAGAGCACGCAATTCCCTTAATTTTGAAAGTGTTTCGTCATGATCCCTGTGGGTGAGGGTTGACTGTAAATAGACATACGCGAAAAAAAATAGAAGAGACACGCTGACAATAAAAATGGCGGAATACCAAAAGGTTAATCTAAACCCAATGGTTTTAGGAAGTTTGCGGAGGGTCTTTAATGACATAGCCAACGGAACGGATGGTGTGAATGAGTTTTTCGGGAAAATCACGGTCAACTTTGTTTCTCAACCGGCAGACAAGGACATCGACGACGTTTGTCTGGGGATCGAAACTGTAATCCCATATATGCTCGAGGATCATGGTCTTCGATACAATTCTTTCCTTGTTGTACATGAGGTATTCCAGGAGGGAAAATTCGCGGGGCTGAAGCTCAATTTTTTGATCAGCCCGATTCACTTCGTGTTTCAGAAGATCCAGGGTAAGATCTCCCGCGGTGAGTGTCGAGGGAGCCGTGGTCGCATGAGAGCGGCGGATTAGGGCCTGGGTTCTGGCAAGAAGTTCTGAAAATGAGAAGGGCTTGGTAAGGTAGTCATCGCCTCCTTTCTGCAGGCCTTTTACGCGATCCTCCACCGTCCGTTTCGCGCTCAGAATAAGAACCGGTGTGTTGATTTGTTTTTTCCGCATCTTCTCGATGAGGGTCAAGCCATCAATCTTTGGCAGCATGATATCCACAATGGCGACATCATAAGGGTTCATAGCGGCAATTATCAATCCCTCTTCGCCGTCTTCAGCATGGTCAATGGCATAGCCCGCCTCTTTAAGCCCCCGGACAATAAAATTTGCTGTTTTACGGTCATCCTCAACAAGCAGAATTCTCATTCCATACTCCAATTATAAGAAGGGGAAGAGGAAAGGGAGAAATTTGAAGGTAGAAGTCTGAAGGAAAAGATAAACCCCTTAGACACATCTTCAGGCAAATGCTCCGAACTTTGAAGGAAATAAATTTGTTTTGAATTTAAGGAATTCCTCATTGTTTTTTATCCTGATTTTTCACCTCAAAAGGCGCAAGTATAAGTGCATTAATACTGAAGGACGTGATAAAAATTTTGTCATGACCTCGCACCATTTTTTTTGAAAATGAGGCCTCGTTGGCTGAACAGTATTTCCGCAAAAATCACAGCTAAATAGAAACCGCCGATCCACATGAGGGCATGGAGGTCGGATTGAACGAGGTAAATCATCAGGGTTATCCATGAGAGTGCGCTCATGAGCAACCCGAAAAGAGGAATAAAAAAATTGATGTGAATCTCTTTCCCGAGCTTGATTGCCGCGATGTTGATCCCCACAAAGGTCAGGAGGAAAGTCGAGCTCGCAAAAGAGGAAATAATCGTCAAATTTGCTGTATTGACAAACAGAAGAGACAGGGCTGTGATAATGATAAGGCTGTAAAAGGGAATATCTTTTGTCCGTTCCCGATGTGAAAATACCTTGGGAAGATCTCGCTCTTTTGCCATGACCATGCCGAGGCGCGCCGTTCCAAACAGGGTTGCGTTGATAGCGGAAGCGGTGGAAAGGAGGGCCCCAAGTCCGATAAGCGTAAACCCCACTTTCCCCAGAAAAGGTTTTGCTGCCACGGCAAGGGCATATTCCTTGTATTTATTAATGGTTCCGGGAGTAAGATTCCCGACGGCCACAACAGATACGGTTAAATAGATAACAATGGTAATAATGACAGACAGGATAATGGCCTTTCCTAAGTCTTTTTCAGGATTTTTCATCTCGTTGATGGCATTTGGAATAAGCTCGAAACCTTCATAGGCAACAAAAATCAAAGCTGCACCCATGAGAGTGCCGTTAATCCCCTTATTAAAAACGGGAAACAGGTGGTCAGATTTTATAAATATGAGGCCCGCTATTGCAAACAAGCCGAGGATGAGGACCTTTATCATCACAATAATATCTTCAGTTTCCCCGGCGGCCTGGACGCCATAAAGATTAACACCCAAAAATATTAACAGGATAAAGGATTCCAG
>JANTFN010000165.1 GCA_024763435.1 Thermodesulfobacteriota bacterium
GTGGGGTGTCTTCCTTTAAGCCCAGTTCCTTTTCCAACAGGTCAATATTCTTTTCGAGATGTATTTTTTCATGCTTCGTCAGACCAGGGGTGTTCAAGCTGCGCCGAAGCCCGAGAAGCCTCATCTCCGCTGAGTGAATTTTACAATTTATTTTCAGCGTACACCTTCCTCTATTTTAGACGCGTAACCCCGGAAATCTTATTCCTTCAGGATGCCCGCCAGTTTCAGGTAATCTTCCCGGGGGGGAGAAAAAACCTCCATGGCCCGGCAATACGCGGATGTTTTTGCCTCGTGGGGGACATCCGGCGGAATGGACCAGCTGTCGCCGGGCGAAACTTCGTATGTCTCATCGCCGATGATCAGCGTCATTTTCCCTTCAAGGAGAACCCCTGTTTGTTCGTAGGTGTGGTCGTGGCGGGGAAGGTCAACGCCGGCATCAAGGAGAAAGAGGGTGGTGACGGTATGTGCGCCATGACCCACAACCTTCATCCGGATGCCGGGAATGAGGGGAATAAATCCGTCGGTATTGTATTGGGTAAACATGTTTCCTCCTTAAGGGCGGGAAAAGGCTAATGGCGAAGGGCTAAAGGCGAAAGGAAAAAAAGACAGAAGGCCTTCATTATTTCCTGTGAACCGCATTTTGCCCTCCGGGGTTTATTTTTTAAGTTTGGCAAGCTGTTTGTCCCAGTATTTATTTGCGTTTTTAATATACTGGTCTTTGGCGACAATCGGGCGATCAAGTTTTTTCTGGAGGGTTTCAGAAATCCCGCCTGACGCAACGGCCTCCTGCCCCGCCTTTTCAAGGAGTTTTTTGTATTTCAGGACGAGGGGTTTGAGGAGAATGTTTTTGGCCCTCAGGACTTCACCCCCGGCAAGGAAAATCTCAAAAACAACCTTCGTGTGCATATTCAGCGAGACACGTTCGAAGAGGTGATGAACGACTTGGAAATGTTCAAATTGCGGGAACCCGCAATTGGAGATAATGCCAAGTTTTGGATTAGGGCCGTGACGAAGGGGGTGCCGCCAGACGCCATCAATTTCAATAAAATTCGGTTTAACACCCGGGAGCATCCGATCCATGAAATTTTTCATCAATCCGGAGACGCAGTCTACATAAAGGGGAGAGGCAAAAAGGAGCAGGTCGCTTGCCCACAGTTTTTCAAGGATTTCCCCCATATCATCCTTTTGAATGCATTTGCCGGGGGTTTTAACCCAGCAGGCCCAGCACCCCTTGCAGGGGTGAATGGTTTTTTCAGAAAGAAGAACAATTTCCGTATCGGCGCCTTCGGATGCCGCGCCTTTCAAAAAAGATTTCAGCATGATTTGCGTGTTGCTTCCTTCACCGCGCGGACTGCCGTTGACAGCAAGTATTTTCATTGATTTTCCTCCCTGAATTGATATATATAATTAATACAGCATTTTTCCCTGAATAACAAGAATGGCGGCATCTGAAACACCGCAACACTTGAAAACCGGTTGCCATAAACCTTTTCATTTTTGATATTTGTGATTATAATATAGCAAACGCAAGGAGCCGATAATGGATAAGATAAAAATCGCGATTGCAGGTGTTGGGAATTGCGCTTCATCTCTAATCCAGGGGATTGAATATTACAGTCCCGGAAACGGGAATGACCCTGTCGGCCTGATGCACCGGGAGATTGGCGGCTACGGCCCCGCTGATATCCGGGTTGTTGCCGCATTTGATATTGATGAACGCAAGGTGGGGCGGGAAGTGGCGGATGCGATTTTTCAGCCCCCTAACTGCACGGCTGTTTTTCAGCCCGAAATCCCGAAAACAGGGGTTTTTGTCTCCATGGGGAGGGTCCTCGACGGTGTTCCCGGCCATATGCGCCGTTATGAGCCCGCCCGCACCTTTGTCGTGAGCAGTGAAAAAGAGGCTACAAAGAGAGATATTGTGGGTGTTTTAAGGGAATCCGGGGCTGAAATACTCTTAAATTATATGCCTGTGGGGTCTGAAAAAGCTGCTCGCTTCTACGCGGAATGCGCGCTTGAGGCGGGTGTTGCCCTGATAAACAACATGCCGGTCTTCATCGCGAGTCATGACGCGTGGGCAAGACGTTTTGAGGAGGCTGGACTTCCCATCATCGGGGATGATGTGAAGTCGCAATTAGGGGCAACTATTGTGCATCGTGTTCTCGCCAGTCTTTTCAGGAAGCGGGGCGTCAAACTTGAACGGACGTACCAGTTAAATACGGGGGGGAACACGGATTTTCTGAATATGCTGGATCGTTCAAGGCTTGTTTCCAAACGGGAATCAAAGACCGAGGCGGTGCAGTCCGTGTTGGAATCCCGTCTGGATACCCATGATATCCACGTGGGACCCAGCGATTATGTGGCATGGCAGAAGGACAACAAGGTCTGTTTCATGCGAATGGAGGGCCGGCTTTTCGGGGATGTTCCCATGAATCTGGAGCTCCGCCTTTCCGTAGAGGATTCTCCCAACTCGGGAGGGGTCGTGATTGATGCGATTCGCTGCTGTAAACTGGCCCTGATGCGTGGAAAGGGCGGCATTTTATATTCTCCCTCGGCCTATTTTATGAAGCATCCGCCCCGGCAGTATCCCGATGACATTGCCTGGCAGATGATAGAGGCGTTTATTGCCGGCGAGCGAGGCGATTAGTGGTTTTACAAAATCCGGTTTTTAATATTTACCGGGCCGCCGCGTAAGGGGTTCCGGAAACATTAATCATAACCCTGGAGTCTTGAATGTCTGAAATTTGCATGGTTTTTCCGTCCTACTGGGCGCGGCGAAGTGATATTGGATGGCAGGACGGGGATGCCGTGTATGATCATCCCATCCCCGTCGATGAGGAAGGGACCCTGCTGAGGGCGCTTAAAAGCCTTTCCGTCCTGAATCGGCGCGACTTTTCCGTGGTCGTTCTTGCCGTTCCCACAACACCCGACATCAATGACGCGGTGGAAGACAAGGTCACGTCAATTCTTCGTAAGGCCGCGAAAGAAATCAATATCACCTTTCACCTGTTCGGCCCCAGCCGGCTTGAGGCGGCACATCGCGCCCTTACCGCGAGGGGGCGGGAGGACCTGATACCCCTTTTGCAGCTGCGCGGGTATTCCCCTGTCAGGAACCTGTGTCTGTTCGCGCCCCATCTCCTTGGCGCCCGGACGGCTATTTTGATTGATGACGACGAGGTCTTTGAGGATCCGGAATTTATTGACAGGGCGATGGCGCATATCGGAAAGGATTTTGAAGGGGTGCCGGTCCGGGCCGTTGCGGGGTATTATCTTCAGCAGGATGGCACTTATAAAGTTCGGAAAAAGCGGGAGCCCTGGATGGCGCACTGGAATCAGGTGGAAAAGATGAATGAGGCCTTTGACGCCTTTATAGGCCGTCCGCCGATATTTAAACCAACGCCCTTCGTTTTTGGCGGGAATATGGTGATACACCGGGACCTGTTCATGAAGGTTCCTTTTGATCCCCTTGTTCCGAGGGGCGAGGATATCGATTATCTGATGAACGCGCGGATGTTCGGGTTCACGTTTTTTCTCGATACCCGATTAAATATTAAACACCTTCCGCCGCCCAAATCCCATCCCGTCTGGCGCCAGATGCGCGAAGATGTGTTTCGGTTTCTGTTTGAAAGGGAAAAAATACGACAACAGCGGGATGTGGAAGGCATGACCCGTGTTTTTCCGGAGGATTTCGACCCGTATCCCGGTGTATTTCTGAAGGCTGATCTGGAGGACAAAGTGGCACAGGCATCCTCTGTTTTAGCGGCTGAATATCGGAAAAAAGGGGACGACGCGGGGGCCCGTGAAGCCCTGAAAACCGTGGAATTGATGCAGGCTTCTCTTGCCGGAAAGGGCAGGAATCCCTTTGAGGACCTGCTGGCGCTTCAAAGGAAGTGGGAAGGACTTATGCGCCTCACGGACGAGACAGCGTTGCGCCGGGAAATGGGGATGGCATAAAAGAGTCCCCCTCAGCCCGGCCCGCTCCCACCAGGGGAGAATAATAAAATTCTCAAAATTCTTTTGAAATTATACTTGACAAAAATTCTGCATTTGCTATAGGAATACGCGAGCTAAGAAATGTTTCACAAACTGAGAATGGCGGCGTTAAGGAGGCAGTTATGTTGCGTGAATATCTTCCGATTTTAATTCTGGTTCTGGTGGCCGGGGGATTTGCCGCGTTTGCTGTTGTGGCTTCACATTTATTAGGCCAGCATCGCCCGTCCAGGGTTAAAATGTCCCCCTACGAGTGCGGTATTGCGTCACCCGGTTACGGTGAAACGCGAATTCCTCTGAGATATTATACGGTTGCCATGCTGTTTTTGCTGTTTGATCTTGAAGTTGTTTTTATGTATCCATGGGCTGTGACCTTTAAGAAACTCGGTCTGTTCGGCCTTGTTGAAATGCTGATCTTTATTGGCATTCTACTGGTTGGATACATTTATGTATGGAGAAAAGGAGCATTGGAATGGGAATAGAAAATAAAATTACCGGGGGTCCGGTTCTTGCGGGTTTGGACAAGCTCGTAAACTGGGCGCGGAAAAATTCTATCTGGCCGGTGACATTCGGCCTGGCCTGTTGCGCCCTTGAGATGATGGTGGCTTCATCAGCGTCTTATGACATTGCCCGGTTCGGCGCGGAGGTGTTCAGACCGTCTCCCCGTCAGGCGGACCTTATGATTGTCGCGGGAACGGTAACGCGTAAAATGGC
>JANTFN010000166.1 GCA_024763435.1 Thermodesulfobacteriota bacterium
CAATGACAGAACGGGAAGGATATTTCGAAAAGGTATGGGAAATACAAGCACCGGAAGAGAGAGCACGGCGGCAGAACGCCTGGCCGGCAGAAACGGTTCGTTATGCTTACGAACATTGCGAAACGGTCAAAGAAAAGATGGATGATGCGGGGACTGCCCCGGAAGTAATAAAAACAACGCAAGACCTTGAAAAAATTCCCATTACACCGAAACGTGACCTCGTCAAACTGAATCTTGAAAAAGGCCCCTTTGGGGGATTTCTCGGTGTGGCTCCAGAAGACCTGAAAAGAATTTATATCTCTCCGGGGCCTATCTATGATCCCCATGGCAGGGAAGAAGACCCCTACAGCCTGCGGCCCCTGTTTTACAATGCCGGTTTTCGGAAAGGAGATCGCGTTATCAACACCTTTTCTTACCACCTTACGCCGGCCGGGATTTTTTGTGATGAGGCCATCAATGCCCTGGGATGTGTCCTGATTCCCACGGGGGTGGGCAATACGGATGTTCAGTTGAAGACGATGCTGGATCTTCAAGTCAACGGGTATGTAGGTGTCCCGAGTTTTTTAATGGGCCTGATTAAAAAGGCAGAGGAAAAGGGATACGATTTTAACAGGGATTTTTCCATGGAAGTCGCCTTTGTGGCGGGAGAAATTCTGCCGAATTCCATGCGCAGAGTCCTGGAGGAGACCTATCATATTATTGTTCGGCAGGGGCTGATTACCGCGGATATCGGCGGCATAAGCTATGAGTGCCGCGAGAAAAACGGGATGCATTATGCTGAGAATCGGATTGTTGAAATCGTGGATCCCGAGACAGGAAAGCAACTGGGCCCGGGTGAAATCGGAGAAATTGTGGTAACAATTCTCAGGCGAAAAGATTATCCGCTGATAAGGCTGGGAACGGGCGACCTGTCATTTTATGAAGATGCTCCCTGCCCCTGCGGCCGGACATCACAACGGATGATGAAAATTGTGGGACGCACGGATCAGGTTACAAAGGTGCGGGGGATGTTTATTCACCCGAGCCAGGTGCAGGAGGTCGCGGCTGCCTTCTCAGAGATTTCGCGTGTCAGGGTTACAGTTGATCGGAAGGATGACCGGGATATGATGCTTTTCGACGTTTTATTGAAAGAACCTTCGGCCGCTTCGGATACTTTGAAGCAGAAGATAGAGGTAAAAATCAGGGAAGTTCTGAAACTCCGGGGGGATGTAACGTTTGTCAATGACGGCGTGATTCCAGAAGATGCCAAAACAATCGAGGATATCAGAAAGTGGGATTAACCTGATTTTTCAGGGGCCGCCATTTTGATCGCCCGGCGGATAGCCTCCCTGAGGCTTTCCGGTCGGGCGATACCTTTTCCAGCGATATCAAGCCCGGTACCGTGGTCAACCGAAACACGGGGAAAGGGCAGGCCCATGGTAATATTCACACCATTCTCAAAAGCCAGGAGTTTAAAAGGGATAAGGCCCTGGTCATGATACATGGCGATAAAGGCGTCATACCGCGCGCGGTTTTTTTCGATAAAGGCCGTGTCTGAGGAGATCGGGCCTTCAATAAATTCTCCCCGGGCCTGAAAGGTCTTTATAACCGGAAGAATGACTTCCTGCTCCTCCTTTCCAATGTCTCCCTCCTCGCCGGCGTGGGGGTTGAGCCCCAGGACGCCTATTTGGGGAAACGGGATTCCAAACCATCTCCGAAGTGTTTGCAGGGTAAGTGAAAAAACACGCGACAGGCCTTCGGGCGTGATCCCCCGGGGGACACTTTTGAGAGGTTCGTGAATCGTCGCAAGGGCAACCCTGAGGGTGTCGGAGGCCATCATCATCCCAAAGGTTTCTACTCCGGTTTTGTCCGCAAACATCTCCGTGTGGCCTGGATAGGGATATCCCCCTTCATGAAAGGCCCGCTTGTGGATGGGACAAGTGACAACGGCATCAATGGTTCTGTTTTGGGCGGCATCAATGGCAGCCTCAATATATCGGCCGGCGGCTTTTCCTGTGACAGGGGTTGCCCGGCCGGGGGTAACATCCCCCGGAGAAAACGTTGTGACAGGGACAATATTGATTCCCCGGTCGTTTTCCAGAACGCCGGTATCAGGGGATGATATCCCTTCAAGGCCAACAGAAGCGGAAAGGCGCAGGGCCGTTTGTTTTAGAAGAGCCGCATCGCCGAAAACAACAGGGATATGGCGGGGGAGGGATTGTTCATAGGCCTTGATAATGATTTCCGGACCTATTCCCGCGGGGTCTCCCATGGTAATACCAATTCTGATATCGCGCCTGTCTTTTTTTATGGTAGCTGAACCGACGATTTGTTGTGCCTCCCCATTATAGCGTTTGTCGCATGTGTTTGCGTGTCTGTAGCGATCTTTTGCTCATTATGCGTGAACGCGTTCACGGTGTCAATAACTCAGAACCAGCCGTGAGGGTTAAAGGGGCGCCTTATTTTCGTTGGGATTTATGATTTTCCCTGATGAAGATTTGTGCTATATAAGCGGCATGGGCAAAACAAATGATAAGGGTTTTCGGCTAATCCAGAGAAATGTCCCCCTTAGAGACCTGGCTTATTTCAGCAAAGGCTATTATCGTAACCTGAGCATCGCGCGTCTGCGCAACGGGGAATCATGAGGCTCACGATTTTAGACCGGTATTTCGCGAGAGAAATGCTTCCCTCTTATGGTATCGGCATCTTTGTTTTTACTTTTTTGCTCTTTATGGGCAGAATCTTCCGGCTGATGAAACTGATTATTTATGAGGGTACGCCGGTAAGCTATGTCATAAAATTTCTGCTTTACCTGGTCCCCTCTTTTCTTATTTTTACGATTCCCATGGCTTTTTTATTAGCGATTCTGGTGTCTCTTGGCCGCTTGTCAGCAGATTCCGAGATGATTGCCCTCAAGAGTTCCGGCGTTAGCCTGTTCCGTATGATTCGGCCCTATGCCGCCGTTGCGCTTATTTCCTTTGGCCTCGTCAATTTTCTTGTTCTGGAGGGCCTTCCCTGGAGCGCGCATAAGGTAAGAGGTCTCATCGTTCAGATGATACAGGAAACATCCTTCTTTCAGGTCAAGGAAAGGGCCTTCAGTAAACTTGGAAACCACCTGCTTGTTTACGTGAATCACTATGATCCTGCCTCTCAGGAGCTTAAGGATGTTTTTATTCAGGACAGCCGGAATCCCGACAGAGAGATTACCATTGTCGCGCCAAAAGGGCTCGTGATGAAAGATACGGCCAGGAAGCTGATGGTTGTCCGTCTGTTAAACGGGAATATTCATCAGATGCATTCCCTGAAAGAAGGGTACCAGAAACTCCATTTTTCAGCGTACGATTTCAGGATTGATTTAAAGAAAAAATTAACGGGGCGCGGAATTATGCGAATGACGGAACGGGATATGTCCGTGTCTCAGTTGAGGCAGCTGATACGGGAAGAGAAGAAGCGTGGAGAAAAAGTTGCTGACAAGGAAATATCCCTCCATAAAAAGTTCGCGATCCCCTTTACCTGCCTTATTTTTGTTCTTGTCGGTTTTCCCCTGGGGATTCAGCCGAAGCGCTCCGGCCGATCGTCCGGCCTGATTATCTGCCTGGCAATTATTTTTACCTACTATATCGCGTCCATCTTTTTTGAAGTTCTGGGAGAAGACGGAATTCTGAGCCCTGTTGTTGCGGTATGGCTGCCCAATGTCTTGATGACCATTGTGGGCCTGTATTTGTTCCGTATGGCGCACATGGAGCGTGTTCCCAGGGTTGTCGAATTTCTGGACAATCGCTTTGTCCAATTCAGGACCTGGCTGCGTGAGAAAGTGAACTGATTTACAGGTTGTATAGTCGTATCAGTACCGGGCAAAAACAAATCCGTCCCGGCCATTTTCATCCACATTTTCAGGCTTGGGAAGATAACGCTTCCAGGCCTTAAAATGGTCCGCCCATGCGATGAGAACGACCTGGCCTGGATATTTGTGTGTCAGTTCAGTGAATTTCCCGAAATTAACAAGGCGGTGCCGGGCTTCTTTATAGCTTAATCCATAGCTTAATTCGCCGCCGGTATTCAAAAGATAGACATCGGATCGTTTAAAGATCCAGCACACCATTTGGACAGGGGTTCTTTCTGAAACGAGGATGGTTGCTGGTGTAACTTCCCGGATGTGGCTTCTCAGGAAATTTCCCGGCGCCCGTTTTTCAAGGATATGGTCAGGGATGATAAAGTTCATGGAAAAAAGGAGGAAGAGGGGTGCCATGCCGAAACAGATAAGCCGGATTGGATTCTTGCTGGCGCGGAGCGCGCAGATAAAGAGCGGAATCCCAGCCGCCAGCGCAATACCCGCGATGAACCCTTTGCGGGGTACCCTGAAGGGAAAGATACCCCCTGGGCCCATGAATTTTATCCAGGCGGCACCCGCGAGCAACAGGCAGAGGGCGAGAAGCGCTGCCGCGATGCCTCCCGTAAAGCGCTTTCCAGCCTTTTCCGGGGTGTTCGCGAGCCCAGCTGAAGCAAGGATGGCAAAAGGCGGGAAACAGGGGAGGATATAGGTAAGAAGTTTGCCGTTTGACATTGAAAAGAAGAGAAACGGCATCAGAAACCACAAAACCGCGTAGCCGATAAGGTGTTGTTGGGAAGGTGTCATTTCTTTCAATCCTTTTTTGACCCCTGAAGAGGCAGCCGGAACGAGAAAAGACCAGGGAAGAAACACCCCCGGCGCCGCCG
>JANTFN010000167.1 GCA_024763435.1 Thermodesulfobacteriota bacterium
CCTGTCCGTAAGTTCCGCGATGGTGTTGTTGAGAGGTGTCAGGGTTTCCTGAGATGGGGATTGAAGGGCCGGGGGGCGTTGTTTCATGTGCGCTCCGGGGAAATTTTGTTGGCGAGAAGGCCGTTGATGGTGCCGGTAAAAAGAGACAAAAAGAGGAAAAAAGGCAGCAGGACCAGTACAGACAGATGCTGTATGATGAAGGTTGCGAGGATAACCTGAACCAGATTGTGGACCCATGCCCCGATGAGACTAATTCCAAGAAAACTCAAGCGGGTTTTGCCAAAACGCCAGGCGACGATCATGGAAATAGTTGCTGCCGTACCCCCCCCGAGGGCGAGCAGAAATCCTGGAGAGAAAAGTTTGCCAACCAGGGCTGAGCCAACAAAAACCCGAACAAGAAAGACGCCGAGGATGAATTTCGTCCCATAAAAAGGCAGCATGACCAGTGTAACAATATGGGTAAGACCTGGACGGACCCAGGGGATGGGAAGGGTTACGAGGGATTCAACGGCATGAATTCCAATGGCAAAAACGGCAAAAAGGGCAAAATGCGCGCATTTTCTAAGGGAAATAATGGAAAATTTATCATCGGGTAACGGCATCTGTTTTTCCCTTTGAGGCACCCTTTATTTCTACTACTAAACGGTTAGGAATGCAAATCATCAAACGCCCCCGATCCGGAATCGGCCCCATTTTCATACAAATCTTGTTGGGGCAGGGGGCCTTTACAATAGCTGCCCTGCCATTATAAATCCGAACAACAGAAATCCCGAGGGGGCCTTTAACACGTATTTCCCTGTTTTCATTTAGATTATAGTAGCCTATCGTTTTGCCTCCTTCTGATATCCATACACGTTTTGCCTTTGATTTAAAAGGGTGTGCATAGAACAGCGTAAGTCCGGCAAGGGTTGCCAGGGCGCATAAGACGGCTATGTCCCACCGTGTCACACGCAGGAAACGGGTGCGGTGTTTAGCCTTTTTCAATGAAACTCCGGACGCGCTGGTTGAAACGTTCATCGAGATCTCCGGTGTTTTCAGGGGGGTTCGGAAAGGTTGTTTGCCAGACCCGCTGATTTTCCATACAGTAATAAACAAAGAGGGAAGGGTCCCAATCCCTGAGCCATTGAAGCATTTTTCGATACATTCGAATCCGGCTCCGCTGAAGATAGCGGAATTTTCCGTCTTCATTCCGAAAAAATTCCCCAAGAAACAGAGAAGATGCGGGAAAACGCCGGGCAATCATGTCTTTTTGCCCGGCCGTGTAACGGAACCCGGCGATACTGATCCAGATAATCCGGCCAGGGTCGAGGGTGTTTGAAAGCCTGTCAACAAGGTCCCGGTAGGCGTTTTCCCAGTCCTCAAACCAGATTATGGGGTCAAAATGCAGGCCAATCCAGTACCCGGATTCCTGACATTGCCTTGCCGCTCGGAGGCGTTGAGAAAGGGATGCCGTCATGGGCTCCAGTTTTTTGATGAGTCGGTCCGGATTCAGGGACCATGAGACAACGGTATGACCCTTCGGATCGATGCCGGTAAGATTCTGAATGTTAGCGGTTTTTGTTTTCAACTCCAGGATACCGTTTTCCGTCGCCGCAAAAAAAGGGATCATGCGTCTGGAAAATCCTGTCAGGGCGTCATGGACAAGACTGTCTCCAAGCTCTCCTGTTCCAAACCGGCAGATGTGGTCGCGATGCAACCGCAGCCTGTCCCTGATTTCAGCCTTTACGTCCTCTTCATTAACATAGATGGTCAGTGCCGGGACGGAAAGGTAGGTTTGAAGGATGCAGTAGTGGCAATCCATGGGGCAGTGCATCATGGTGTTGATGACCCAGTAGCCGCAGCATATCATCCCCCTTGTCCCCGGGCAGGGCTTGACGAGGTGTCCGTTAAAACGGGTTACAAAAAGAGTTTGTTTAATGGTCTCAATCGTCTCATGGGGAACGGCCTTTTGCCCGGGAGGGACGCCAAACCTGATTTTGTTGCCGGGGAATTTCTCCATGATGGTCCGGGCGATAGGATGTGCCCGAACCTGTGGATCAATCCAGATGGTTTGCAG
This sequence comes from Thermodesulfobacteriota bacterium, assembly GCA_024763435.1. GTDB lineage: Bacteria > Desulfobacterota > S145-22 > S145-22 > S145-22 > JANTFN01. The sequence goes on from JANTFN010000167.1 coordinate 2,057, forward strand.
GTTGGGGAGCTTGTTTTTAAGGACTTGAACCATGCGGCCTTTCTAAACCAGCTTAAAAAGCCCGGCGATTTCACGAACGAAATGGCCCGCCTTTTCGAGAGATGTTTTAAGGTCTTCCGGATTTTTGAAGGTTAGTCGGAGCTCAAAGGTGTCTCCCGTGAAATCCGGGCCGACACATTTTATACCAAGGGGGCGGAGCTTTCGGGCGATCTGGTTGAAATTTTTTTCCATGATGGCCCGTTCGGGAAATCGTAAAGAAAAAATTTCCTTTAAAAAGGCATCCCGTTTTTTCGCGGAGGGCATGCCGGGGTGACGCAGGATGAAGGAAAGCGGCTCTGACGCCAGAATATCGACGGGTGAAAGATGGTCGCGGCGGGAGATCTCATAGACCCATTCCAGCAGGTTGTTGATCTGGTTTTCCCCGAGGGTGAAATGCGAAAGGAGGTCTGAAACAGCGATTAAGAGCAGCGGGGGATACAGCGCGGTTATCTTCAGAAGAAATCTCATGGAATAACCGCGCCGAACCGCTGTCTGCTTCAATCGGGGGGGAAGGGTTAGAATTCGGGACAGGTTTTCAGGGGCCTTCATTCCCGGCCCGGCGTTCAGGATGGTCAGAAGACTGCGGGAAGGCAGGTTGAAGGCCCGCCCACCATTTTTGACAAAGAGGGCTGTTTCAAAAGGATTCAGGATACGGAAAACACGCTGTGTCCGAAGCCATAACCGGGGCAGGTCCTCAGAAGGTGTGTCCGGCAGAAAGGTGACCGGCACGTGTGAAAATCGCAGGGCCCTGGCGGCAAACAGGCGCCGATGACCGTCTAAAATGAGAAGCCCCGCGTTGGATTCAACCGCGAGAAGGGGCGTCAGAATGCCCGTTTCTTCGATAGACTCGCACAGTTTTTTGGAGGGTCCCCGCGGGTAGGAAAACCTGAACGGGAAGGCCTTAAAGGCGGTTACGGGAATTAGCAACGTGCGCATGATGTCAAGCGTGGCGGGAAAGCCCCTGTAGTGCAGGGGAAAGGGGTTTTGCCAGAGGTGTATCTAAGGTTGAAAGGATGTCATGATATGCGCGGGCCTCGCCGGTTTTTCCGCGTTTTTCGAACCCCTGAATCAGGATTCGGCATTTTTCCCTCAATGTTGCTTCAGCCAGACCGCGCCAGTGAGCGGGCAGGTCAGGTGCTGCGAGGGTTTTCATCAGGGCCCTCACTCGAAATCTGTCCATGCCCCACAGGGCCTTTGAAAGCTGGTCGGGGTGCCCCCCCCGTTTGATGATAAGCGGGATGTTCAGCCAGTGGACGGGATAGCGGGAGGTGATGCGCAGCCAAAGATCGTAATCCTCACACACGGGCAGGGTCTCATCAAAGGGGCCTGTCGTCTTGAAAACGTCCCGGTGAATAACGACCGAGGAAGGGCTGATAATACACAACGGCAGACACTGCGGAAAAATCCAGCCGCTGTATTTTTTATGCCGTTTTTTTGGATTGACACGACGGCCTTTCCGTATCCAGATTTCATCTGTATAACAGACGGGAACTCCGGTGTTGGTCTCAAGGAAAGCCATCTCCTTTTCGAGCTTTTGAGGCAGCCATAGATCATCCGAATCAAGAAATGCCAGGTAGGTTCCCCGCGCCCGTTCCATGCCCCGGTTACGCGCGGCACTGACGCCCCTGTGGGGCTGACGGATAAGGGTTAAATCCGGGTGTTGCCTGAGAAGCGCGTCCGGGGTCTCATCCGTGGAACCATCATCTACCACGATGAGTTCATAGTCCGTGTAAGTCTGCTCTCTGACCGATTCAATGGCCTCTGTAACGAATGCTAACCGATTGAACGTGGGAATGATGACGCTTACACGCGGGGGCATGGCCTGCAGGGAGGTTATTCGCTTTGGGCGAGTTTCCGCGTTCGTTTTTTCAGGCGATTGATTCTTCTGCGGTAGATTTTAATGAGCTTTTTATCCTTTTGCGCAATGGCTTCCTCTTTCTTTTTAGCCATTTCCGCAATCTTCTTTTTAAGGTCCGCAACCGTTTTAAGCTCAGGGTGTTTCGCCTTAGAGATTTTTTTGGCGGGTTTTGCGGTCTCCTCAATCCCCTTATTTTTCTTGATCGCCTCGAGAAGCTCCGCCTTTTTCATGGCATGAACGCCGGTAATTCCGGAAATACCCGCGGCAATTTCCCGAAGCTCCTTGACCGTCATCTTATCAAGAGATTTTTTTTCTGTCATGCTCCCTCCTTTCCATGTTTTTGCCAAAATGAAACATTATGGCCTTGTTAAGATCCCGGAAGGTCCGTTCGAAGGAATCAGGGCCCTTCCCGTAGGGATCCGGCATTTCGCCGAAAACGCCGGGGACGTTTTCGCCAATAAGCTGAACAGCCGCCTTATGTTTGAGCAGTGTTCGAACTTCCCGGCACTGATAGCGTTCCATACAGAAAACAGTGTCAAATTTGGATAACAGCCCGGGGGATACCGGGCACGCGCGATGGTTTCCAATATCGATGCCATGGGCCTTACAGACACGCATCGCGTTTTCAGAAGGGAGATTTCCGGGAACAGCGGCCAGTCCTGCCGATTTTACCGTAACGCGCGGATCGAATTTGAAATAGACCTTTGCGATCCCTTCGGCCATGGGGCTTCT
>JANTFN010000168.1 GCA_024763435.1 Thermodesulfobacteriota bacterium
GAAGGGACCGGATTGTTTTATTGCCGATATGAGGAAATTGCGAAAGGTCCGCAAAGGCGGTAAGCGTTTCTGTATCCCGAATGCGTATCAGCCTGCCGGCCATGGTGGCGCCAATACCGGGAATGCGTCTGAGGTCCCATGCCGTTACGCTGTCCCAGGCCATCTTTCGGCCGAAGACCCAGCAAACCTCAGGCGCGGCGCCCCGTCGCGTGATTTCCCTGCCGTTTTTCAGATGCTCATGGGAATACAGTCCTGGCAGGGGGTCATGGACCGCGGCGCGGGGCAGGGTGGTGACAGTCCGCCGCGGCGGCTCAAGGGTCCGGTCGATGTCTACCCGTACAGGGATAAAACCCCGGATACCTGATGCCCTGAATACCGGTGTTGCCCGGGTCTCGGTATAAAACCCCCAGCCCTGAACAAGGGCAAAACAGACAAGAATAATAAAAGAAATCTTCACCTTCACCCTGCTACCTTTTACCTGTCTTTACGCTTCCAGCCTCTTTCTGAAGTTTGAATTCGATGCTGTCCACAAGGGCTTCCCAGCTTGCCTGGACGATATTTTCCGAAACCCCGACCGTGCCCCAGCGGGAGGTGTTGTCGCCCGATTCTATCAAGACGCGGGTTGTGGCGGCCGTTCCGTCCGCGCCGGAGAGAACGCGCACCTTGTAATCAATGAGCCGAAGTTCCTTCAAAGCGGGATAAAAGCGCTCCAGGGCCTTTCGGATGGCGTTGTCGAGGGCGTTGACCGGGCCGTTCCCAATGGCCGCGGTATGCTCGACGCAGTCCTTGACGCGAATCATAATCGTGGCCTCGGAAAAGGGTGGGTTTTTGGAACTCTTCCGCTCGTCGATTACACGATATCCCATCAGTTCAAAATAGTCTGGGCGTTTATTCAGCGCCTTCTGCATCAGCAGTTCAAAAGAGGCCTCCGCACCCTCGAACTGGTAGCCGCTGTTTTCAAGGTCCTTCAGCTCCGCCACAATCTTTCTGACCGCCGGGTCGTCGCTGTCCAGGTCTATGCCAAACTCCTTTGCCTTGTAGAGAATATTGCTCGCGCCGGAGAGGTCGGAGACAAGCACGCGCTGGCGGTTTCCCACCTTTTCCGGCGGAATATGTTCGTAGGTTGCCGGGTCCTTCCGGATCGCGCTGACATGGACACCGCCCTTATGCGCGAAGGCGCTGACGCCTACATAGGGCTGGTGCTTGTTGTGCGCGATATTCGCGAGTTCATTGACATACCGTGAAACGCGCATGAGCTGTTTTAACTGCGCGTCCGTCAGGCAGGGAATTTTCATTTTAAGGACAAGGTTGGGAATAATCGAGCAGAGGTTGGCATTCCCGCAGCGCTCTCCGAAGCCGTTGATGGTTCCCTGGACATGGACAACGCCCGCCCTGACGGCGGCGAGGGTATTGGCAACGGCCACTTCTGAGTCGTTGTGACAGTGAATCCCAAGGGGAATGTCAACTTCTTTCGCGACCGTTTTTACGATGCGTTCGATTTCGTTCGGGAGGCAGCCGCCGTTCGTGTCGCACAGAACGAGGCAGTCCGGTTTCCCCGCTGCCGCTGCGCGCAGCGTCTTCATCGCGTATTCCCGGTTATTCTTATATCCGTCGAAGAAATGTTCCGCGTCGTAGATGAGGGTATCCACCCTGGGTTTGAGGTAGCACAGCGACGCATAAATGATTTCGAGGTTCTGCTCGAGCGTGATATTCAGGGCGTGACTTGGATGGATGTCCCAGGATTTTCCAAAGATCGTAATTACCGGGGTTTCCGCCCGAAGAAGCGACTGAATATTCGTGTCGCGTTCGGGAGGAATATCCGCGCGGCAGGTGCTGCCGAAGGCCGTAACCCGGGAGATCGTGAAGGTTTCCGTCTTTGCCTTTTCGAAAAAGTCCGCGTCTTTCGGATTGGAGCCCGGCCACCCACCCTCGATAAAGTGAACACCCAGATCGTCTAATTGGTGCGCGATTTTTACCTTGTCATCGGTGGTAAAGCTGATGTCCTCCGACTGGGTTCCGTCGCGAAGCGTGGTGTCATAGAGGTCTATATGATGGCTCACAGGGATTCCTCCCGTGGGGACTTGTCAAGCTCAAAGGCGTCATGCAGGGCCCGCACGGCCAGTTCCGTGTATTTCGCGTCGATCAGACAGGAAATCTTGATTTCAGAGGTGCTGATCATGATAATGTTGACCCCTTCGCCGGCGAGGGCAACAAACATCCGCGAGGCCACGCTGGTATGAGAACGCATCCCCACCCCGATAATGGACACCTTCGCGACATCCTCATTTCCCACGACCTCGCCGGCCTCTAACTCCTTTGCCAGTTTTTGAATCATCTTCAGGGCCTTGGGATAATCGGTGATGGGAACGGTAAAGGCAAGGTTGGCGTGGCCGCCCTTCGAGCTTGGCGTCTGGATAATCATATCTACAACAATACCGTTTTTAGAGATTTCTGAAAAAACCCGCGCGGCGATACCGGGTCGGTCGGGAATCTTCTTGATGGTTATTTTGGCCTCATTTTTATTATAGGTAACCCCTGAAACAAGCACATTTTCCATAGCTTCATCCTCCTGGCAGACAATGGTTCCCGGTAAATCGGAAAAAGACGACCTTACATGCAGAGAAACGTTGTATTTTTTAGCAAACTCAACGGAACGAATCTGAAGAACCTTGGCCCCCATACTCGACATCTCCAGCATTTCATCATAGGAGATTCTCTTGATTTTACGGGCCTTATGATAGATGTTCGGGTCCGTTGTAAAGACCCCCTCGACATCGGTATAGATTTCGCAGACATCCGCGTGAAGCGCCGCGGCAATGGCAACGGCCGTCGTGTCAGATCCCCCTCTGCCAAGGGTCGTGATATTGTTGGCGCCATCAATCCCCTGAAACCCGGCCAGGACCACAACTTTTCCGTCATCAAGGTCCTGTTTCATGGCCTCCGCCCTGATATCGCGTATTCGCGCCCGGCCGTATTTGCTGTCTGTCAGAATGCCGGCCTGGTTCCCAAGATACGAAACAGACGGAAGCCCGCCTTCTCGAATAGCCATGGAAAGCAGGGCAATAGAGACCTGTTCCCCCGTGGCAAGCAGGACGTCCATCTCGCGTGGATCGGGGGAAGAGGAAATTTCACTGGCAAGGCGGAGGAGTTCATCCGTTTTTCCCGCCATGGCGGAGACAACTACAATGACCTGGTTGCCGGCGCGTTTCGTGCGGATGACCCTGTCGGCAACTTTCTGAATCCTCTCCGGTGTTCCGACCGAGGTGCCACCATATTTTTGAACAATCAAAGCCATATTTATCTTCTCCAGGCGGTTAAAGGTTTTGAAGACAGGCCTTTAAGGCAGCACGGGCATCAATCCTCAAGGCCCTTTTGCTCCTGTCTATCCATCTAAAATACACGATTATGTCAAAAAAGTCATGACCCGCCCCCAAACGGTCGGCCCATTCCACAACACACAGGCCATCCCCGTTCGGGGTGTCTTCCAGGCCGATGGTCGCGATGTCGTCAAGTGTCTCCAGACGGTACAGGTCTGCGTGGCACAGCTCCCTTTCACCGGGATAGATGTTGATAAGGCCGAAACTCGGGCTGACTACCTCTGTCTCCAGAATGCCCAAACCTGTGGCAATCCCCTTCACAAACTGGGTCTTGCCCGCGCCCAATTCTCCGACAAGGCCGACAGTCGCTCCGGGCGGCAGAAGGACGGCAAGCCGCGCGCCCAGCGCCTTCGTAGTGGATACCGCGTCGGAAAACAAGGTTTTTACGGAGACAAGGGGAGAGGACATGCCGCCTACATCCGGTGGAGGTATTTTTCGTAATGTGAGAGGAGTGCCTTGTCTAAAAAACGGGGCGAGGCTCGGAGGATTTCAGAGGTTGTGGTGTGGACAACACGTTCTTCCCGATCCCTCGCGGCCTCATCTGATTCAAAAAGGGTAACGAAACGGTTGAAGCGGATGATATGAATCAGCTCATGCACCGCGATATACAAAACAAGGCCCTCAAAGGTAATCGCGGGATCCCGTTTCAGCGCGTTTAGAATATTGTGGTCCTGAAGGCAGACCTTGTAAAAGGAAAAGGTGCGCTGCCCGAAATCAAAACTCTCATTTCGGCAGGCGTATTTGCTCAGCGTCGCGAAGGCCTCGTTTGAAATCTCGTTCGCGTCCAGGCCGTCGAGCGTTGTTACGTCATATTTAAAGCGCTTCCAGTCACTCGAGGAGAGCTTGAAATAGTTGCCGGTAAGCTCCTCCGCGCTGGAAAAAATCTCCGCGGTTTTTTTGATTTCGTCGTTTGTAAATTGCTGGTATTTCATGAATTGTTTTTATCGTAATCGAACGGGAGAGGTCAAGAGGGAGGAAAAGAATTATGAATTATGAATTAGGAATGAAAACAGAAAAGGCAATGAGGATTCAGTTTCAATAAATCTGATAAGACTGACCCCGGAAATTTGCAGGTAAGGATGGAAAGAGAGCCGAAACTGAGGAAGAGATTTGACCCTCATTTTTGCCCAGGTTGGTATTCAATTGATTTTTTATGCGGTTTGAAACTGGAGAGAAGCTAATTCCTTTTCGGGAGTACGAAGCGATACATTCAGGAACTCAATTCCCACAACCTGGTCATTCTCATCATAATCCAAAATAACACCAGGTTGAATTTCCTCTGATTCTACTATTTTTTTTTCATCTAA
>JANTFN010000169.1 GCA_024763435.1 Thermodesulfobacteriota bacterium
GGATTGTCCCCCGTTCATCACCGGAATACAGGACAGTTATACAGGCCGGCTTAAGCGTTTCTGCCGCATTCAGGTTTGGAACCATCAGCCCTTCCGGCACGGCATTTTCCATTATTCCAACCGGACCCTGAAGCAGAAACAGAGCAAAAAATACAACAAGAGAAATTCCGAAACGGCAAAGCGGCACGCCACTTCCCCGGCCATAAGGCAACAGACTCCTTTTGAACCGCATCCATTTGCCGAAAATTTTTAATTTGTTTCTATAACAGTTTGCTTTCACATTTTTCCTTTGAATTCCCAACATCATCGGACGTAGGGGTATTTTTTTGAAAATTCATTGACCAATTTAGCGATACCCTGGGCATCCCGGACCTTGTGGCCCAGGGGAATTACCGAGTTTTTAAAAACAAACCCACGAAATCTGGCCGTCGCCCCTCCCCTGATAATCTTTTTCTTCGACCCCTTCGGGACACGCCGAATCTTCAAACACCCCACATTTTCCCCGTACCGGTTCAGATGAAGGATAATCCTTTTGTTTTGAATCGTAGGCAGGGAAATGCGGTTTCTCCGGCTGCTGCTGAGAATCACGTCCACGGCCAGTTCCTTTTTGGTCAGGATACGGCTCTTCATCTCACTCATGTCGGTCAGGACAACCACAATTTCCGCGCCCTTTTTTCTTAATTTCCCTGACTCGGTTTTAACAATTCGGACCGGGGACAGAACAGTCAGCGCCCTCCCGCCCGGTATTTTCTTTTTCTTGATTCTCTTCTTGATAATGCCGATGAAGCCAACCTTGATATTCCCCATCTGGACGATCTTGCTTGGGGGGAAAAACCGGACTCCCGCGTCATTTGAAAGGTTTGCGGAGATAAAGGGGAGATGCAGACGTTTTTGGGCCTTCACCAGATAAGAAATTCCGAGAGACAGGTCATACTCTCCAACGCTAATAGCCTGATAGCGGCACTTTGCCAGGGTTTCAAGAATAATATCTGCCTTTAATCGGGAAGGTTTTCTGAGTTTTTCCAGGACATGAACCGTTTTGAACAGGTGGTTACAGGCCCCGACAAGGGCAAAAGGAGCCTTTTCGGCACGAAGATTCCCTACAAATCCCCCCAGCCTGGCAAGACCGCCAAGCGGTTCCTTCGGTCAGGCACAGGGATAAATCATCCCCCGGATATCTCCCGTGTAAATAATTTCAGCCCCGACCGGTTTATCCGCCGCGCGGGAAGTGGCTGTCAAATTTGAGAAAACACTAAAATAAAACAATAAAAGAATAATAAAAACAGAAGGATATCCAGGCTTTTTAAAAGGCATGCGTTTTCCTGATCACTTTTTTTACGGCAAACTGTCCGATTAAGATTCCTCAGGCGGACGCGCTGCCTGTTTTGACCCTTCTAATATCATTTTATTTTTTTCTTGACAAGCCGTTTTTTTGTGCTAATAAACGCTGCAAAGGGAAATTATAAATCATTTCTCCTGTTATACTGTGGGTTATTGAAAATTTTGTCAGATTCTTAAACACTCATAACATGTATGAGCTGTAAAGGAGGTATTGGAGATGGTTTTGCGCAACAATAAGCAGGTGGCTTTATCAGGGATTGTAACAACCTTTTTTCTTCTATTTTTGTGCCTGTGCTGGCTGCTGCCCTCCCCCGCGTTATCCGCGAAAATCAAAAAAGGTACTCGAAAAAAACCCTGTCCGGAGTGTTATTCCGTCGACCAGTGTCTGGAATGCCACGATGAAGTTGACAAAGCAGCTTTCGCGGCTTCCGTCCATGGACAGAATGCCTGCACAAGCTGCCACCGGGACATCTATGACCTGGAATCCCACGCGGATGGCGACATTCCCATGGGCAAGGTCAATTGCAGCAGCTGTCATATCAGGGAATTCAAGGATCACAATGCCTCCGTTCATTTTGATAATGAAGTCGGCTGTACCGACTGTCATACCAATATCCATGAACTCAAGTCCTACAAAAAAGATAAGAAAAAAAGCGTGGCCATGTGCAGCGGCTGTCATGAGCAGGAAGGCGAGGACTACCTGAAAAGTTCCCATGGCAAGGCCGTCATGGCGGGCAACCTGGATGCCCCCGCCTGCACCGACTGTCACGGCCTGCATGACATCCGGGAACTCCATGTGGATGATCTCCATTCAAAAACAGCAATCGCGGCAAAAGAATTTCATACTAGGGCCTGTCTGGCCTGCCACGCCAATGAGGCGATGATGAAACGCAATCATGTCAATATACTGGCCGTCGCTACCTATGAAAAAAGCTACCATGGCAAAGTAGAACAACTGGGATACCCGACTTATGTTGCCGGGTGCGCGGATTGCCACACCTCCCACAAGCAGCTGCCGCCATCCGACCCTGAGTCCTCAATTTCAAAAAAAGGCCTCCAGAAAACCTGCGGTCAGTGCCATAAGGGCGCCAACGCCAATTTTGTCCTTTTCATGCCCCATGCGGAACATACCGACAAGGCCCACTACCCGATCTTATACTGGACTTACATGATTATGACAGGCCTGCTGATCGCTGTTTTCTCCTTTTTCTGGCTGCACACCCTTCTCTGGCTTATCAGAAGCTATATTGAACGCAACGAGCTCAGGGAACAGGGTATTTACCACTATGCCTCAAAGAATCCGAAGGTTATCTACCGGCGTTTCAGCTGGCTGGAAAAGCTTCTCCATCTCGCCATGATGTTCAGTTTCCTCGGCCTGGTCCTGACAGGGTCCCCGCTGAAGTTTTCTGACGCCCCCTGGGCCAAGGCGGTGATAAACTTCTTAGGCGGCGCTATGGCCGCAGGTCATCTCCACCGGTGGTGCGCCATTATCACGTTCTCCTATTTCGGTGTGACGTTCCTCTGGATTCTCTACTTCCTGTTCCTGAAACCCACGGGTGAAAATGTCTTTCAGAAACTCTTCGGTCCGGATTCCCTTTTCCCGCGCTGGAAGGATGCGCAAGATATGGGAGCAATGTTCAAATGGTTTTTTATGCGGGGCAAAAAACCAAAATTTGACCGCTGGACCTATTGGGAAAAATTCGATTTCCTCGCCGTCTTCTGGGGGATGTTTGCCATTGGCCTTTCAGGCATGATGCTCTGGAAACCCCAGTTCTTTTCCATGTTTCTGCCTGGTTGGGCCTTCAATATCGCGACTATTGTGCATTCCGATGAGGCCCTGCTCGCGTCCGGGTTTATCTTTACCGTCCACTTCTTCAACACCCACCTGCGGCCGGAGAAGTTTCCGATGGATCCCGTTATCTTTACGGGGGTTGTGCCCGGTTATCTCATGGAAGATGAGCGCCCCGAGCAGTACGCGCGCCTCAAGGCAAAGGGGAAGCTTAAGGATTTTGAAACAAAATATCCTGCCGTATGGGAAGAAGCCATCGGCCATCTGCTTGGTATGACAGGGCTTTCCATTGGAATTCTCTGTATCTTCCTGATTGGCTGGGGTGTCTTCTTCGGATAGACACAACAACAAACAGTAACCCCCAACCCCCTCCTCTACCATGGTCAATCTGTGACAAATATGGTATGAGGAGGGGGTTTTTACTATAGAGCACCCAAAGGGCATAAAGACACAGGGACAAAAACCGTCAAAGGTGAAAGGATGAAAAAAAAGGGCATTGACGCGCTTGTCCATTCTCTCATGGGCAAGGCCATCGGCAGGTATAATCTCATCGAAGACGGAGACCGGCTGCTTGTCTGCGTCTCCGGGGGATGCGACAGCATGGTCCTTTTGCATCTGCTGCACACGCGTCTCTCCTTTATTCCGGTTACCTATAGCCTGCATGTTCTGCATGTGGATCTCGGTTTCGCGGGGGGCGAAAGTGACCGCCTCGAAGCAACGCTAAAAGAAACCGGCCTCCCCTACACCCGCCTGCGGACGCAAATAGGCCCCCACGCTCACAGCAGTCTCAATCGCGAAAATCCCTGTTTTCTCTGTTCCCGAATGCGGCGCAGGCTCTTTTTCGAAACAGCGGACACGCTGGAATGCAACAAGATTGTCATGGGCCATAACCGGGACGATGTTATGGAAACATTCTTTCTCAACATGGCCTTCAGCGGGGAAATAAGCACGATGGTCCCTAACCAGCCTTTTTTTGACGGCCGTTTCAACCTGATTCGCCCCTTTTACCTGATTGACGAGGACAATATCCGCCGCTTTGCCGTCAGGCACGCGATACCGGCCTTCAGTGACGGATGTCCCACGGGGAAAAACTCCCGGCGTGCCGCTATCCGGGAATGGTTGAACACCCTCTACCGTCAGAACAGAAAAATTAAAGGGACCATGTTTCACGCCTTTTCCAATGTTAAACCGGATTACCTTCCAAACCTGAAAGGAGTCAAAAATGGCGATAGCATCACTGAAAATCTATAAAATTCTGCCCGGGACCAATTGCGGGGACTGTGGACATCCCACCTGCCTTTCCTTCGTGAATGACCTTATTTTTAAAGGGGTTTCTCCTGAAACGTGCCCCCACCTGAATGCAGCCGACCTGGAAGAGATAAAGACCCTTGTTGAAAAAGGGTCTTCGGATAAGCTTGAATCCTACGGGCAGGTCATGTTTCACCCCCTGGAAACGGCAAGAAAGCGCGTGGCACCCCTGAATTTCAGCTATCTCTCCGCGACC
>JANTFN010000170.1 GCA_024763435.1 Thermodesulfobacteriota bacterium
ATAACGGGTTGATTGATCCGACCAGCCTCGAAGATTACCTCGCGATTGGCGGCTACAAGGCCTTCGCGAAAGGCCTGGCGGAGATGAGTCCGGAGGATGTCCTGGAAGAGATTAAAAAATCCGGTCTTCGCGGCCGTGGCGGCGGTGGGTTCCCGACGGGGAGCAAGTGGGAAAGCTGCCGGAAGGCCCCGGGCGATAAAAAATATGTCATCTGTAACGCCGATGAAGGGGACCCCGGTGCTTACATGGACCGAAGTCTCCTCGAAGGGAATCCCCACAGCGTCCTCGAAGGGATGCTGATCGGCGCCTATGCCATCGGATCGGACGAGGGATATATTTATGTGCGTAACGAATACCCCCTTGCCGTCAAGCATGCCGAGATGGCGATTGCCGCGCTTGAAGAGATTGGCCTGATGGGAGACAATATTCTCGGAAGCGGTTTTTCTTTTACCCTCCACATCAACCGCGGGGGCGGCGCCTTTGTTTGCGGGGAATCAACAGCCCTGGTTGCGTCCCTTGAAGGGAGGGTTGGAGAACCCCGATCCAAATATATCCATCTTGCGGAAAGTGGCCTGTGGGGAAAACCGACCAATCTGAACAACGTGGAAACATGGGCCAATGTGCCTGTAATTATTCAAAAAGGTTCTGACTGGTACAGCGCTATCGGGACGGAAGGCAGCAAGGGGACGAAGATCTTTTCCCTTGTGGGGAAGGTGAATAACACCGGCCTGGTAGAGGTGCCCATGGGGATTTCCCTGCGGGAAATCATCTTTGACATCGGCGGCGGAATCCCGGATGGAAAGGCCTTCAAGGCCGTCCAGACGGGTGGTCCTTCCGGCGGTTGTATTCCGGAGTCGCTCATCGATCTCCCCGTTGATTTTGACAAGCTGAAAGAGGTCGGGTCCATGATGGGCTCGGGTGGGATGATTGTTATGGATGAATCCACCTGTATGGTGGATGTCGCGAAATATTTTGTCAATTTCCTGAAGGGTGAGTCCTGCGGGAAATGTACCCCCTGCCGCGAGGGCCTGTTCAGAATGTCACAGATTCTCGAGGCTATTACCGAAGGCCGGGGCGAGGAAGGGGATATCGAACTGCTTATCGAACTTGGAGAGGTGATGAAAGATGCCTCCCTGTGTGGCTTGGGGCAGACGGCCCCGAACCCGGTCCTGAGTACAATTAAGTACTTCCGGGACGAATACGAGGCGCACATCAAAGAAAAGCGATGTCCGGCCGGGGTTTGCAAGTCCCTGATTACCTTTGAAATTGATCCGGACAAATGTACCGGCTGCGGTGCCTGTAAACGGAATTGCCCGGTTGAATGTATTACCGGCGAAAAGAAAGAGCCCCATACCATTGATCAAAAGACCTGCATCAAATGCGGAACGTGCAAGGATGTCTGTAAATTTGATGCCATAACTGTGAAGTAGAGGAACCAACTATGGGAAAGATTCATCTCACCATTGACGGCAAAGCGGTTGAAGCGGAAGAGGGGGCCATGCTGCTGAATGTGGCCCGCAACGCTGGCGCCGAAATTCCAACCTTATGCCACAACGATGCGGTTAAGCCTTACGGCGCGTGCCGCATGTGCATGGTCGAAGTTGAGGAGAGGGGAAGAACACGCCTGGTTACCTCCTGCACCTTTCCAGCCAAAGAAGGCATCACAGTGACCACGCAATCGAACAGGATTCAGAAAAACCGTAAAATGATTGTGGAACTCCTGCTGTCACGATGTTACAACGTCCCGGAAATCAGGGAAATGGCGGCAGAATACGGAATCGACGTGGAAAAACCGCGGTTTCAAGTCCGGGAAGATACGTGCATTGTCTGTGGGTTGTGCGTAAGGGTCTGCGATGAGGTTGTCGGTGTCCACGCCATCGGATTTGCTGACAGGGGACCGGATCGGAAACCCACCCCGCCCTTCATGGAAGCTTCCGAGCTGTGCATCGCCTGCGGGGCCTGTGTTTATGTCTGCCCCGTGGATGCCATCAAAATGGTTCAGACGCCTGAAGCGCGGACAATTAAGCGCTGGCAGCGGACCCTTCCCATGAAGGTCTGCAAGGTCTGCGGAGAACCCTTCTTCCCCGAATATCAGGTTCAGTATATGGCTAAGCGGGTAAATATCCCGGAAGACTTCTTCGAGGTTTGTCCCAACTGCCGTTAAGCCATATTATTACGTATCAATTGATAAAAGGACGGGGAGGTATCTCCGTCCTTTTTGTTTGCAGGGATTAGATTTCACTTGACAAGTTATTGCCCATGACTGAAATTAAAGGGCAAATAAAAATTGATTAAAGAATCACAAGAAAGGAGAAAAAATGAAATCACTCATTGTCTATTCAAGTCAATCCGGCCATACAAAGAAACTGGCGGAGGCCGTTTATGAAACCCTTCCAGAGGGAAAAGAGATCGTCCCGGTTGAGGAAGCGCCCGATCCGCAAGGGTATGATTTTGTCGCGGTGGGGTTCTGGCTCAAGGGAGGGAATCCGGACCCAAAAACGGGGGAATACCTGAAAAAAATGGCCGGTATCAACCTCTTCCTTTTTGCCACTCACGGAGCGAAAGCTGGTTCGGATCACGCGAAAAAGGCCATGGAAACCGCGGCGGCCCTGGCCGAAGGCGCGAAGATTGTCGGGTCCTTTGACTGTCAGGGGGAAGTCAACGCGGGCCTGCTCGAAAAGGTGAAGGCCCGTCCCAATCCGCCCGCCTGGATTGGCGACGCGGATACGGCTATTGGCCATCCCGATGAAGCCGATTTAACCGCGATTAAAGAAAAAATCACCCGGGTTCTGGCCGCGTAAAACAATCCCTTCCAATTGTGAGGCAGTTTATGGGAAAAGATCCGAAATCGTCAGAAAAGAGATATCACAAGGTTCTCCACAGCCCTGAACCGGACTACACGCGGCCGCTTTTTTCACTTTCGGACGAATCCCGTGCCCGGATTCTGGGACGTCTTGAGTCTCTTTATGGCAGGGAGGCTGCATCGGAAACCATGGGTGAACTGGAAAGAATCATGAAGGTCTATTACGCCTTCAAACCCCCGGAAATGGTCGAGAATGAAAAGTATTTTAAGCCTTCCGAGCGGTTTACGGAAAAGGACATGATCCTCATTACCTACGGGGATCTCCTGCGAGGCGAGGAACGTTCCCCCCTGGCGACCCTTTCAAAATTCTGCGAAACCTATTTGGAAGGGACGATCAATACCCTGCATATCCTGCCTTTTTTCCCTTATTCCTCCGATCGGGGATTTGCTATTATTGATTTTGAAACAGTAGATCCGCACCTCGGGTCCTGGCAGGACATTGAAGACCTTGGGAAACGATACCGGTTGATGTTTGACGGGGTCTTTAATCATGTGTCATCCAAGAGCCGGTGGTTTCAGGAATTCCTGAGCGGGAATGCCTATTACAGGGATTTCTTTATCGCTTTCAATTCTTCTGATGAATTGTCTCCGGAGCAGCGGGAGCTTATTTTCAGGCCCAGGACCTCCGATATCCTGTCTCGTTTTCAGACGATTGACGGCCCAACCTATGTGTGGACGACTTTTTCGGAGGATCAAATCGACCTGAATTATAAGAATCCCCGCGTCCTGCTCCGGGTTATTAAAATTCTCCTGATGTATATTCAACGCGGCGCGGACATTGTCCGGCTCGATGCCGTGACCTATCTGTGGGCGGAACCCGGGACCCGTTGTATCCATCTTGGCCAGACGCACGAAATAGTCAAACTTTTCAGGGATATTCTTGACGCGGTTGCCCCGAGTGTGGCCGTTATTACCGAGACCAATGTCCCCCATAAAGAGAACATCTCCTATTTTGGCAATGGCCGCGATGAGGCGCAGATGGTCTATAACTTTGCCCTGCCGCCCCTGGTCCTTTACACCTTTTATGTTGAAGATGTCGCGGTATTAAATGCCTGGGCGCGGGATTTGATGCCCCCTTCCGATACAACGGCCTTTTTCAATTTTCTCGATTCCCATGACGGTATCGGGCTGATGGCGGTAAAAAATATCCTTTCAAAAGAGGAAATTGAACTGATCATCCGGAAGGCGACCGAGCGGGGGGGACTGGTTTCCTACAAGGCGGGAGAAAACGGGCGGAAGGAACCCTACGAAATTAACATCACCTGGTTCAGCGCCCTTAATGAGGATGGTGGCGGCGATGATATTGCCTTTCAGGTCAGGCGATTAGTGGCGTCAAGGATTATTGCCCTGGTTCTCAAGGGGGTTCCCGGCATTTATCTTCACAGCCTGATCGGAACAAAAAACGATATCGAAGCGGTCATGGCGACAAAATCAAACCGGGATATCAATCGGACCATCATTGACCATAAGATTATCGATGAGGCCCTTAAAGACAGACTCTCCAAGATATCACGTATCAATATGGAGCTTGGAAGACTTATGACCCTGCGGACGAAACAGCGCGCCTTTCACCCGAACGGTGCTCAGATTATTCTGGAGCTATCCCCTTCCGTTTTCTCGGTCTTGCGAATTTCCCCGGAGGGCGATCAGCATATTCTCAGCCTGATTAACGTTTCCGGAGACCCCTGCACCTTGGAGATCCCTCTCAGCATGCTCGAAACACCTGCTACCCTGTGGTATGACTTGGTAAGCGACA
>JANTFN010000171.1 GCA_024763435.1 Thermodesulfobacteriota bacterium
GCGCTGCCCCCTTTTAACCCCAAACAAGGAGGGATGATATTATGTATCCACTGTTTCAATGGCATGGGGTTGGCAACGGGATGCTGATGGCCATTATCGCCACCTACCATATCCTGCCCTGTCACCTTGCCACAGGCGCGTTCTGGATTACCTTCTTTATGGAACGGAAGGCGTATCAGGAAAACGATATGGACATGCTCGAGTTCCTGAAAAAATACAGCCTTCTCGTTTTGATTTTCTGTTTTGTGACGGGTTCCCTGACGGGTGCGGGCATCTGGTATGCGGCCACTGTTATCAGCCCTCGGGCAATCTCAGGACTGATCCACAACTATGTGTGGGGATGGGCGACGGAATGGGTGTTCTTCCTCATTGAAATTGTTACTATCTATACCTATTATTACACCTTTGAAAAGATCTCTCCCAAGGCTCACATGCGGATTGGGCTGATCTACGCCATGTCGGCGTGGCTGAGCATGGTCATCATTACCGGGATTCTTGGTTTCATGCTGACACCCGGAAAGTGGTCTCAGACGGGGGCCTTCTTTGACGGGTTTTTCAACCCGAGCTACTGGCCACAGCTCTTTGTAAGGACAGCCTTCATGTTTGTTGTGGGCGCCTCCTATGCCGCTATTGTGGCAAGTTTCATCAAGAACCCCAATGTCAAGGAAAAGACCATGAAGGTCGCTGCCAAATGGGGTATTGGCGGGCTGATAGTCGGCGGATTGTTCACTATCTGGTATTTCGCCAAGATTCCCGCGACGGCAAAGTCCATCGTTTTTAATGATCTGGGATTTACACAGACATTGTTCAAAGTGGCAATTGTCGCCGGCGTGCTGCTCTTTATCTATTTTGCCGTATGGGGTTTCAAAAAGGCCAAAACGGCCGGCCCAATTCCGGCTATTATTGCCATGCTGATTCTCTTTGTTGGCATCTGCGCCGGGGAGACCATCCGTGAAATGGCACGGCGGCCCTACCTGATCCCCAACTACATGCTGAGCAACCAGATGATTGATCACGACATGAAGATGAAGGGCGTGACGAACGAAGTGGCGAAATTTAACAAGGAAGGCGTGCTGAAAAGTTACTATTTCGCACCGGACAGCGTGAAGAAAATCGACCAGACCAACTTCATGGCGGCAGGCCGTATTTTGACCAAGCTTCAATGTATCAGTTGCCACACCCTGGAAAAGAGTGGTTTCTTTTCCGTCCCCAGATTGATGGTCAAGTTTGGGGCATCCTCTCCTGAAGAGGTGTATGACTTTCTTGATGCACTGGATGATTACTCCTACATGCCGCCTTTCGTTGGGACGGAAGCCGAGAAACGGGCCACGGCCGCGTATATCGCATCTCTCGTAAATCCCGATAAAAAGGCCGACCCTGCCTGGGTCATGGCAGCCAAATAACCCACGTGAATTAAAGGAGGATATCCAATGGAACTTTCACAAATATTAAACGGGTTGCGGGACCCAATGGGCGTGCCATTTTATCCCTGGCTTTTCCAGGTGCTGATGGTGCTGACCTTTGCCCTGCACATTATTTTTGTCAACCTGGCTATTGGCGGGTCATTTATGGCCTTCTATGAACACTACAAAAAGGGAGAAAACAACAAAAAACTCTCGGGATTTCTGGCTCGGGCTTCCACGGTCAATCTCTCTTCGGCCGTTGTGCTGGGGGTGGCGCCTCTGCTGTTTGTGCAGGTTATCTATGACCCCTTCTGGTACGTCTCTAACCTCCTCTCGGCCTGGTGGGCGGTAGGATTTCTCTGTTTCGTGACAGCGGCGTTTTTGGCCCTGTATGCCTTTTATCTGAAACGAAAGTCAGACAACATGAAGGGATTTGGCTTTTTTGGTGTGGTCACTTTTGTCCTGCTGCTCCTCGCGGGTTTTGTCATGCATCTGCTGACGGTTCAGTCTCTTGAGCCGGCGCAGTGGAAGGCATGGTACCTGACCGGAACGATGATGAATACGAGCGGAACCACCATTTATGACTTTAGCATCTCAAGGTATCTCCACTTCATCGTTCCGTCGTTTGCCATTACCGGGGTTTTCATGATGCTTTACGGTTGGTTTTTCAGCAACCGGAAGGATATGGACAAGGACTATCTGCACTGGGTCGCGGTTTCCGGGGCGAAGATGGCACTGTGGGCCACGATTGTCCAGATTATTGTCGGTTTCTGGTGGCTCTTTTCCCTGCCGACTGCCCTGAAATTCACGACGAATCCCTTCCTCTGGATCGGTGCGATCCTGGGAGTGGTTTTCTTCTTTGTACTTATGGCCGCCCAGAACGCCCCGGAGAAGTATGCCGTTCTGACCGCGTTGTTTGCCTTTCTTGCGGTTCTGGGAATGTCGGTTTCCCGGGAGGTGCTCAGGATGGCCTACCTCGGAAAATTTAACTATTCTATCTATACCTATAAGCTGAACCTGCACTGGGGAAGCACTGCGCTGTTCCTCCTGACCTTTGTTATGGGGATTATCGTCATGGCGTATCCCCTCACTATAGCATGGAAGCTTGGCCGATATGGAACAGCAAATGGGGAGGGCGCGTAACATGGAAAAATTTGGAAAACTGGCAACCGGCCTGATGGTGGCCTGGTTTATCGTTGTGGCAGGGTTTGGCATTGTCCTTTCCCTGATGAATGGTACCTTTTTTTAGAAGGTATAAAAAAATAAAAACCCGTATGGCTGTTTTCCCGAAAGGAGAAACAGCCATACAAAAATCTGCTTGCTTTTTGCGGGAAAACCTGCAAAAAGACAGATACAAACCAATTCCTGAAAAAGGAAAAAAGAAAGGAGAAAAAGATGGATAAATATGTATGCATGGTATGCGGGTATGTCTATGACCCGGAACAGGGAGATCCTGAAAGTGATATCGCCGCGGGAACCACATTTGAAAACCTTCCGGAAGACTGGGTCTGCCCGGTTTGCGGGGCTGGGAAGAGCGAGTTCGAAAAGGAGGAGTAACCAGTGAAACCCATTACCATCAAACCCGGTGTTTCCTTTGTCGGGGCGATTGACTGGGACAGGCGCTTGTTCGATGTCTTGGTTCCCTTGCCGGATGGCACGAGTTACAATGCCTTTCTTGTCAAAGGAAGTGAAAAAACGGCTCTTATCGACACCGTCGATTTTCACATGTCTGGGGTTCTTCTTGAATACCTGAAAGACGTGGAACGCATCGATTATGTTATTGCCCATCATGGGGAACAGGACCATTCCGGGACATTGCCTAAAATTCTTGAAAAGTATCCAGAGGCAAAGGTCTGTCTGACCCCCAAGGCCAAGGGAATTTTTCTGGACCTTTTGCACCTGCCAGAGGAAAAATTCGTGACGGTTGAGGACGGAGAAACCCTTTCCCTTGGGGATAAAACGATTCAATTTGTCCATGCCCCATGGGTCCACTGGCCGGAGACGATGTTCTCCTACATACAGGAGGATGGTATTCTCTTCACGGCCGACTGTTTCGGCTCTCACATCGCGACCAACGAGCTGTTCGTGGCAGATGAAGGAATCGTCTATGAGGCGGCGAAACGTTATTACGCCGAAATTATGATGCCGTTTGCCGGCGTCATCAAGCGAAACATGAAAAAGATCGAAAACTTAAAAATCGATATCATCGCACCAGATCACGGCCCCCTTTACAAGCGTCCAGAATTTATCCTCGAGGCTTACCGGCACTGGGTCTATGATGCGCCTAAAAACGAGGTCGTAATCCCTTACATTTCCATGCATGGAAGTACCAAGGCTATGGTCGATCGCTTGACGGCCGCCTTGACAGAAAGAGGGGTTACCGTCAAACTTTTCAATCTTAGCGAGGGTATCGTCGATGTGGGAAAACTGGCCATGGCGTTGGTGGATACCGCCACCATCGTTATCGGAACTCCCACGGTTCTCACCGGTCCCCATCCCAATGTCGCCTATGGGGCCTTTTTGGTTAATGCCCTTCGTCCCAAGGTGAAATTTCTGTCTGTTATTGGATCCTACGGATGGGGAACCAGGGCAGTCGATGTCATCAAGGGATTGCTTCCCAACCTTGGAAAGGCCGAGATCCTCGATCCCGTGCTCTGCAAAGGGCTGCCAAGGGAAGAAGACCTGAAAACACTTGACAATTTAGCGGAAACCATTTATCAGAAACACAAGGAAAACGGGTTTACTTGAGGCTGAGATTGTTTAACGCAAAAGAGGCCGGAGATTTCGATATTTCCGGCCTCTTTTTTTTGCGAAACCGCCAAATATCAGATAGCGCCCGCGCGCTTATCCCCTTCAGGGTGCAAAACTTAGCCCTTTGTCTTCGTGTTTTTTTGCCACGTTCTCAAAAAATGTTGTGCCCTATTAATGCTCATCAAACAGGCTGAGTTGCCTGCCCTGGCCTTTTTTCTTCTTTTTCTTATCCTTGGCAATCTTTCGATTGATTTCTGCACGTCGTGCTTTTTTCTCCGCTGCTTTCCGTTCTTTGAGGCGCTGCTGCTCAGCCGCGAATTTTTCTATTTCCCGGGACTCTTCCTCGCCGGCTAATTCATAAACAATCTCAAAATCCGGCATCATGCTCTTGGGGATTACCAAACCATTGGGAAGTTCAACCAGTGTCAGCGCATCTGAAATCTCAAGGATAAAAAAACCCT
>JANTFN010000172.1 GCA_024763435.1 Thermodesulfobacteriota bacterium
CAAATCGCGCCTACCACCGCGGCGGAAAAAAATTGACAGCCACGATCATTCTCGGTCAGCAGGCCCTTGGCATGCTGCCTGCTCTTTCAGCGCAGAAAGAAATGACCATGGATACCCCGAAGGGCAAGATAATTGTAAAAAAAATAAAGGGGGCTTATGTTCGGATGTTTTATGATAAGGCCCAGAAGCAGGGAATGGTTCTGGTTCCCCTGAATTCAGACAAAAAAAAGGCCCCCGCGGTTTTTGCCTTTCATTTTGAGGGCCTGTCGCTGGATGAAGGTCAAGCCCTGGCGGAAAGTTTCGACTGGAAGGATATGAGGGAAAAGCTGAAAGCCTTTAAATAAAGCAGCTCTCTAAAACCCTAAGGTAAATTAAAAAGGCTGGAGGAAATTTCCTCCAGCCTTTCTGGTAATCAATAATGATAGAAGAGCTTGGGTAAAAAGGTGGAGATTTGCGGAATAAAGGTTACAAGGGCGACGCAGAAAAGTAACAACAAAATGAAAGGTGCCACGGACCGGGCGACCCTGGTCAGGGGCCATTTGGTAATCCCCATTGAAACAAAAAGATTAAGTCCGAAGGGCGGGGTCAGAAACCCGAACTCGATGACCAGGACCATGACCACACCATAGTGAATCAAGTCGATGTGAAAGCGATTAAGGGTTTCAAGAAAAATGGGAGACAGAATCAGCATGGCGGAAACATCGTCCATAAAGGTTCCCATAATCAGGAAGAGGATGTTCACGGCAATCAGAAACGTCCACCAGTGATGCACATAATGAACGACTGTATTCGCGACCTGCTGGGGAATCTGCTCTGATGTGAGCAGCCACACAAAGGTCATGGCGCATGAGAGGATGAAGAGAAGAGCGCCGGAGAGGACTGCGGAATCTATTAAAATTTTTGTAAGTTTTTTGAGGGTCAATTCCTTGTAGATGATAAACTCTACAAACAGGGCATAGACCACGGAAACGGCGGCTGCCTCGGTCGGTGTAAAAATCCCCGAATAGATGCCACCCAGGACAATAATGGGGAGCATCAGCCCCCAGGCCCCTTTCCGCAAAACAGCCAGAGATTCTTTTAAAGAACATTTTTTATGACTGCTCCAGCCATGACGTTTTGCCTGAATAACGGTATATCCCATGAAAACAACCCCGATAAGAATTCCGGGGCCGATGCCCGCCATGAAAAGCTTTGCCACGGAGACATTCATCACCAGGCAGTAGAGAATCATGGGGATACTCGGGGGAATCACAATGCCGAGAGAGCCGGCCGAGGTAACAAGGCCGGTGGCAAACTCCTCGTCATATCCGTATTTTTTTAAAGCGGGGATCATAATAGTTCCGATGGCAACCACCGTGGCAGGGCTGCTCCCCGAGAGGGCGGCAAAAAACATACAGGCGACGACTGTCGCGAGGGCGAGTCCCCCGCTGAAACGCCCGACAAACACGTTCATGACATCAATAAGGCTCTGGGCAATCTCCCCTTCCGTCATGATGCCGCCGGCCAGAATAAAGAAGGGAATGGCCAGGAGAATGAAGTTGTCGAGGGCGTTAAAGAGCTGCTGCGGAAGGATTGTAAGTGGGGTTGTGGTATGGAGATGAATGGTAAGGGTGGTGACAATTCCGAGGAGAATCGAGATGGGAAAACTCAACAGGAGCATGATAACAAAGGAAATAATAATGGTAGGTATCACGGTATGCTCCCGTCAGGGGTGGAAAGGCTGATTGTTTATGAAGGCGCGGATATGGAAGAGCATTTTGCCAAAAAAACGGAGACCCATGGTAAAGGAAAAAACGGGGATAGACAGATAGGGCACAAACATGGGGATCCTCAGGGCCGCCGTCTTAACACCATACTGGTTCAGCTTCATGCAGTGCAGTGTAGCGTAATAGACAATAATGATAAAAAACAGAGCGCAGGCAAGGTTTACAACGGCCTTCATCAGGTGCGCGGTTTTGGCGGGGACGCTCTGGACAATGGCGTCCATGGAAAAGTGTGCCCCTGTTTTAACAGCGATACTTGCCCCAAGAAAAGTAAGAAAAATACAGATGTATCGTCCCAATTCCTCGAACCAGGTAAAGTTGTAGTGAAAGGCATACCGCAACACGACCTGGACAAAAGAGAGAAGAACGATTCCCAGCAGGGTATAGGCAAGAACCCACTCTTCCAGGTGCTCCATGAAGCTAAACAGTTTATTCCTCACGTGGTTTGTTCCCATAAAGATTGGCGGGGGCAGAACACCCCCGCCGCGGTTTCGGCATTTTGTTAATGGGTTGAATAGTATTTTATTTTTTTCTCAAAGAGGTTGAACAGGTTTGGCCCCACGATTTTCTTGTATTTTGCATAGATAGGGGTCATGGCCTTTTTGAAGGCAGCGCGTTCCGCGGGTGTCAGTTTGGTTACCTTGATATGTTTTGCCTTGACAACCTTCCATATCTTGTTTTTGTAGAGGCTTGCATTGACCTTGCGGTTCGTCTTGATACAAACAGCGGCGGCCTCACGCATGATTTTTTTCTGTTTGTTGGACAGGGTTTTCCAGAAGTCAGGATTGGCAATAATCACACACTCGGTCAGAATATGGTGCGTCATGGTCACATATTTGTTGACCTCGGTGAATTTCATCAGAACGGATGTCAGAAGGGGATTGTCCTGGCCGTCGATGACGCCCTGCTGCAGGGCATTGTAAATCTCCGGAAAAGGCATCGGAACGGGCTGAACGCCAAGCTGTTTGAAGGTATCAAGATAAACGGGGCTCTCCATCAAGCGGATCTTCAATCCCTTCAGGTCAGCGGGCTTGCGAAGGGGGCGCTTGGAATTGGTCATGTCACGGAATTCGTTTTCCGTCCACCCAAAGGCAATAAACCCTTTTGAAGGAAAGTAGGAAAAGAATCTTTTTTGAAATTGCGCATCATCCAGAACCTTGTAGGCGGTTTTTCTGTCCGGGAAGATGAAAGGCAGGTCAATCATCGCCGCCTGAGGGACAAAGTTAGACATGACCGCTGTGGTAATCGCTGCCAATTGCAGGGTTCCGGCCTGAACCTGCTCGGCCATGGAACGTTCCCCGCCCAGCTGCCCCATCGGGAAGACCTTGATATCAATGTTCCCGTTGGTTTTTTCTGTCACATATTTGGCAAAGGCAAGGGCTCCCTGATGCTGCCCGTGGAATGGCGGCGCGACATGTCCGAATTTTATTACAATCTTTTTGGCTTGAGCCGCGGGTGTAAATGCCACCGCCCCGGCAACAACAAAAGCAATCAAGGATAAAAATATCATTAACCGTTTCATGATTCTCCTCCTTAAAGTTTGGTTAATATGGATAAAACCCCTTTGACGGTTTCATAAGGGTTAAAGGTTGCGTTTCCCCCTTTGCCGTCTAATTCTGGAACAACACCCCCTTTCCTCGCTGATATTTTCTACGCTTATTTGTAACATCACCTTTATAGATTTAGCATAAAAAAAAACGGTTAGTCAAGAAAGAACCGCGTAGACTTTCTGAGACTGAATCAACGTGTTTTTCTTTCTGCCCCGTATCTTTTATTGTGATAAAGAGTGTGGTATGAATTTAGTATGAATTTTTAAGGGCGTGAAGTGGTTTTTGGCTATTGGGACGCCGACGAATAACTGGGTGCGGGGGACTTGAGTGCCGCGTCCATTGGCAATAATCATTCTGTAAAATGTGAAAAGAAGGTGTACGGGGCAAAAACAGCAGACGCTTATGACAGTAAAATGGTTTCTTCGTGCCGTAACTGGCTGGCTTTTTTTTCTCCTTCTTTCTTTCAGCGTTTCAGGAGCAACGGGGCTTCCAGTTCCTGAAACGCTGAAACGCGCGCTTGTATCAAGGGGTGTTCCAAAACAGGTCGTCCACAGCTATTTGAGGGGTTCTAAGGGAGCGGTGAACCTCGATATAATCCTGAAAAATGTTTCACACAAGGAAAAAAAAGGGGATTACAGCCATTTTTTAGAAAAAAAGAGGGTTGGCCAGGCCAGGCAATTTTTGACGCGCTACAAGGCCTTTTTCGCCGGTGTTGAGAGGTCTTACGGTGTGCCAAAGGAAGTTATTACTTCCATTCTCATGGTTGAATCATCCTTTGGAAAAGGGCGTGAGCGGTATTCGGTTTTTGAGGTCTATACCTCACTTGCCTCGCTGCTGGACCGTAAGGTGCGTAAAGCCGTCAGGCGAAAGGCGCTGAAGGCCGGGATAAAGGTTAACGCCCCGGCCTTCGAAAAACGAATTAACAGGAAAGCGGCCTGGGGGTTGCGGCAGCTTGTCTGTCTGATTCGACTGAGCAGGCAAAAAAAGATTGATCTTTTAAAGTTAAGAGGCTCGTGGGCCGGGGCCTTCGGGATGCCTCAGTTTATCCCTTCAAGTTTCGAGAAATATGGCATTGACTGGGAAAAAGATGGAAAGGTTAACCTGAATAAGCTGCCGGACGCAGCCGCTTCCGCTGCCAATTATCTCCGCGCGCATGGCTGGAAAAAAAAGATGAACCATGCAAGGGCCTTAAAGGTCATCAAACGCTATAACCACAGTCAGCCTTACGCAGATACCATTCTGGAAATTGCAAAGCAACTTAAAAAAAATGATGGCGCGTTTAAGCCGCCTC
>JANTFN010000173.1 GCA_024763435.1 Thermodesulfobacteriota bacterium
GAAGGATTTTTTTAGAAGAAGGGATCATCCCTTTTTGATCAAAAAAGACCATCAAAAATCTCTCGTCCTGAAAATGAGGCAGGACGCTATGAAAACCAGGAGGATAACCGTCAGGCTGTACGCGGCGCCATAGACAACATGCATTGCCGGGATGGGGACATTATGAACAACCTCAGTCTGGATGTTTAAGAGATCAAAATTAGGAAAGAGATAATAGAACACGCGTGAAAACAAGTGATAAAAGCCCTGTTTGTGCGCAAAAATGGACCGAACCTCTGTGGTCGTATGACCTATAACAAAAACAGCAAGGACCAGAAAAGGGGCCAGGGCGGCAGAAATAAAGGTAAAGAAAAAGACAAGAAAGGCAAGGAGAATCGCCATTTCCAGGGCGGTAAATCCCGCGGATAAGAGCAGGGACCATTTAAGCGCGTGTGTATAGAGGGAAAGGATAAAAAGAATAATAGCGGAAAAAACCGC
Organism: Thermodesulfobacteriota bacterium; assembly: GCA_024763435.1. Lineage (GTDB taxonomy): Bacteria > Desulfobacterota > S145-22 > S145-22 > S145-22 > JANTFN01. The sequence goes on from JANTFN010000173.1 coordinate 478, forward strand.
CATATTAACATAAAGAATCGCGAGAAGGCCGAGATATCTTCCCAGCAGATATTGTCCCCGGTTAATGGGTTTGCTCAGGATAAGATAAATGGCCTGGCTCTCAAGATCCCGCGTCAGGATCTGACTGCCGACAAAGATAATAATAAGGAGGCTGAAAACCGACAGAGCGGCAAGCCCCAGGTCCTGGATAATTTTTGTGGGGTCTCCGACCGCCATCTGATTCAGGACCACAGTTCCTGCCACAAGGAGGGCGCCAAAAAACAAAAGGGTATAAAAAACCCGGCTCCTGACACCCTGGAGAAATGTCACCCCTGCGAGGGAAAAGATCTTACGCATCTGCAACTACCTCCACGAAACGCTGATCGAGGGACAGGGCCGCCGCATTGCTGCTGATGCCGAAAACATCTCCGATGCCGCCCTTTCCCTTCAGCCGACCCTTCACAATTAAGGCGACCTCATCGCATAATATCTGAATATCAGAGAGGATATGAGAAGAAAAAAAGACGGTTGTCCCCTTTTCTCTTTCAGATTTCAGAAGGCTGGAAACCATCTGACGGCCCGGCGGGTCAAGCCCCGAAAGGGGTTCATCAAGGATGAGTATTTTTGGACATCCGATGAGTGCTTGGGCAATTCCAAGCCGCTGAACCATTCCCCTGGAAAAAGCCGCAATTTTTTTATTTCTGTCTTCAAAAAGCAAGACCTGTTTTAACAGATTTTCGACCCTGCCTTTGAGGGAATTCCCATGCAGCCCCATCATTTTTCCCGACCACGCCAATATCTCGCGGGCCGTCAGGGTCGGCGGAAACTGCAAGTTCTCCGGCAGAAATCCAATGGTCTTTCGAATATTTTTCAAGGCAATATCCTCAGACAACATGAAAATCCTGCCGCTTGTGGGCCGTGCCAGGCCCATCATCATCTTGATGGTTGTGGTTTTTCCCGCGCCGTTGGGTCCCAGAAAACCAAAGATAGTCCCCTGTTCAATTCGAAGGGAAACATGCGCCACTGCCCACTGTTCTTTCTTTTTCAGACTGCCCCGGGAAATATACCGCTTCGACAGATCCTGTAGTTCAATGGCGCTCATTGTAAATGTCGTTCCTTTGTTTTTACTTAATCATCGTTCCGATGTCGTCACCGGTACCAGCCCCGCCAATAGGATCGCTGTTGATTTCACCCGTTTGAGGGTTGGCAAGGGGACTTCCCACGGGGCTTTCTATCGTCCCGTTAGGACCGGAAGAAATAATCCAGCACTGGTCGTAGATATAGGTGCCCTGCCCGTAATAAAGGGCCAGGACATTGCTGTAATATTTATGCCCCCACGGGTCGGCAGGGACGGTCTTCAGATACGGTCCGTGCCAGCCCAGGACATCGGTTAGGGAGAGACCAGCCGGTGCCCCGGTTTTTACGGGGTAATTCCAGGCGGCATTCCCCTGAATCCGGTTTAAAACCATCTGGTTCCGGAAGGTATCGCCCCGGGTCCCGCTACTTGCCCACGTATTCCACTGATTGGTTGCGGCGCTGTGTCCCGCGGCCAGGGCCCCCTGATTGCTTGCCAGGACATAGATGCCGGAATTTGTTTTAGACGTTCCGCTGGTGCCCGCAGCGTTGTTTGCCGTGGGCCACCTGCCCGTGTCTTTGTAAAAATCCCCGATAGCCGCGGCAATCGTGTTGACATCCGCCCGCGCCTTGGCGACCTTGGCGTCCTTGATATGTTTGGCAATTTGTGGTGCCAGAATGGCGGCCAGGATGGCAATCACGGCAATCACGACAATCACCTCGATGAGGGTAAAACCCTTCGAGCCCCTTATTTTTTGCATTTTTCTGCCTCCTTTTGGTTTATTTATCTAAAAATTGAGTCCCTGCGCCTTTGTATCGTCAAAATTTTATGTCTTTTAGTTTTTCCCTTTCCCGAGTCCCCTTGCCTTTAGCCTTTAGCCTTTTGCCCTTAGCCCTTAGCCCTTTTTCTATTTTATCCTGAAAACAATATCATCCCCTCCAATAACAATAGTGTCGTTTTTCTGAGCAATCTCTGTTTCCCAGGTCTTGTTTTCTCCCGCGCTGATGACCCAGACCACCTCGCCCTCCGGGTGGTAGGCGGTCAGGTAGGCCACGTTGATGCTGTAGTGGGTCCCCCATGGATCTGCCGTGATACGGGCAATATAGGGGCCGTGCCACAACGTGGGATCGTACTGGTTGACCGGGGGGTGGTTCCTCATAAGATGATTTTCCATCCGGTCAATCTTTGCCGCGGGCCACCCACCCACCGCGTTCCAGTCGAATGTAGACCCTCCGGAAGTAGCGCCGTCCTTTCCGTAACCGGTCAATAAATAGAGGTGATTATCGGGGCTTACGGGTTGGGCCGCGTCAATCAAAAAGGGCCACTCTTTCAGGTCCTTGAAGAAATCACCCACGGCGGCCGTTAAAACCTTGACATCCCCCATGGCCCGCGAAACCCTGGCATCCCGGATGTTCTTGGCAATCACGGGGGAGAGGATAGCCGCCAGAACGGCAATGGCGGCAATGACCACCACCACTTCAATCAATGTGAATCCTCTGCGGTTTCGTTGCATTTATTTGTCTCTGGGATCAGGCCTTGGCTCAAGGCCTGATCCCATTACAAGTTACTTCCTTACACAGATGCGGAAACCGATGTCATCACCCATGATTTCTTCCTCGGCTGTCCCATCCGAATAAGGCGTGGACCAAAGATGATCCGGCCCGGCGGAGAGAACGTAAACATGATGTCGGTTGGTGCCCCCATGCGTATTTCCCGGAAAGTATCTGGCATTGACCACATAGGATCTTCCCCAGGGGTCATCAAGAAGTTTGTGATCCAGATAAGGGCCATTCCACTTGAATTCTCCGGTTGTCGGGTAATCCTGGTTGGCCTGGTTTCGACCCGTCGAGCCTGTATCATCATCAGGATTGTTATAATAGAGATAATCGTAGATTGGCTTGGTGGCTCCATACGTTCCCCAGTTTGCCGCCCCGGCGCCTGACCCGGTTGCCGCGCCCGTGGGGACTGTAGAGGGATTTCCCAGAATACGATCCAGCCCCCCCGCGGGACCATTGGCATTGGTATACGGCCACCACCCGGTATCCTTGTGAAGGTCTGCAATAGCAGCGCCGATGACAAGGGTCTCGTTCTTGGCTCGGGAAATTCGCGAATCCTGGATCTGCTTGGCAATGGTGGGGGTCAGAATCGCCGCGAGAATCGCCACGACGGCTATCACCACAATTACCTCAATGAGGGTAAACCCGTTTTGCCTCTTTTCCATTTTTAAAACCTCCTTAATCCTTTTCTTTATTTCAGGCGGACGCCGATATCGTCATCGCCGAGTTGCGCGGTAGCCATGGGCTGATTTACCCGTGTGTCGGACTGTCTGTCGGGCCCCGCCGACCAGACCCAAACGGCATAGGGGGTTCCTGCCCCGGAATAAAAATAGATCTCATTACAGGCGTAATGTGTGCCCCAGGGATCCGCCTTGATCTCAGCGAGATAGGGTCCGTGCCACTTATATTCACCCGTAGTTGGATAAACCGCGCCCGCGCCGTACGGGTTATTTTCAATCAGGTGATGTGTAAAGGTGTCTTTTCGCGCGGCAGGCCACCCGGTATCCTTGCTCCAATACTGCGTATTGTGCCCACTATTGGTCGGCGCGGTTCCCGGGCCATAGAGGAGATAGAGGTAATCGGGATTGTTTGCTGCCCCGTTCGAAGTTGGCCACCGCCCCAGGTCCTTGTAAAAGGACGTCATGGCGGCGCCGATCACCTGGACCTCATTTTTGGCCCGCGCGACCTTGGAGTCGTCGATGTTTTTGACCACGGTAGGGGTTAGGATTGCGGCAAGAATCGCCACCACGGCAATAACCACGATCACCTCAATCAATGTAAATCCTTGTGCGTTTCTAAGCTTTTTCATACTGCCCCCTTTTTCTTTGCTGAAATAACGCGTTCTATATTTCTCTACTATATTTTAAGCAAGTTTTGTGCCTGAATTGTCTGGCAGCCTCGCAAAAGAGAAGACTAAAGGAAAGGGCTTATGGAAACAGGCAGAAAAAATTTACGCCTTGCACGAAACAGTCAATAAGTGTTGGGTGATAGCTAATAGGGGTTTATG
>JANTFN010000174.1 GCA_024763435.1 Thermodesulfobacteriota bacterium
GCCAGTGCCTGCTTCTTGAGTTTGTCTATTTTGTTGACCACTAAAAGCGCGGGAATGGCCTGGATCTCGAGCCACGCGATAAAGGCAAGTTCTTCTTCCTGCAATCCGCGACGCACATCGATAATAAGGACCATTCCCCGCATGTTCGAATTGTCAAGGAGAAAGGCTTCCACGAGGTCTTTCCAGTTTTTTTTCATGTCCCTCGAGACCTTCGCGTACCCGAAACCGGGCAAGTCTACAAAGTGAAGGGTGTCGTTGATTGAAAAAATATTGATCATCCGCGTTTTTCCGGGGGTTGAGCTCGTTTTCGCGAGGTTTTTTCTATTGAGGAGGGAATTCAGGATGGAGGATTTTCCCACGTTTGAGCGGCCCGCGAAGGCAATCTGGTTGGGGTAGTGCGTTTCAATTCTATCCCGGCCCGCGAAGGATTTGACGTAAGCCGTTTTAGTAATTTTCACGGTTTGTTAGGTAGAAGGTAGAAGGTAGAAGGTAGAAGGTAGAAGGGAATAATAACATTCTATTCGAAAAAGGCCTTTACGGTTTCAGCGACACGTTCCACTTCCTCGTCCGTTAACTCGGGATACATGGGAAGAGACATGACGGTTTCCGCGAACCGCTCGGCATGGGGAAAGGCCCCCTTCTCCAGCCCGAGATACGCGAAGGCGGGCTGCAAGTGGATGGGAATCGGGTAATGAACCGTGGTGTCAATGCCGTTTTTCGTGAGATACGCCATAAGCCCCGGCCGTTTCTCCGTCCGAATAGCGTAAAGGTGAAAAACCGGATAGTCCCCTTCCCGCTCAGCCGGCGGGAGTGTCACCGGCAGGCCTCGGAACCGGTCGGTGTAATAGGCGGCAATCTCGCGTCTGCGTTGATTGTTGGCGTCTAACCGGGGGAGCTTAACCTGGAGCCACGCGGCTTGAATCTCATCAAGACGGTTGTTGGCGGCCACGCTGAAATGCCTGTGCCGCGCCGCTTTCTGGCCGTAGTTTCGGAGCATCCGCAGTCGCTCCGCCAACCCCTTATCATTCGTAACAACCATCCCCCCGTCACCAAAGCACCCGAGGTTTTTGGTCGGATAGAAGCTGAAACATCCCATAAGCCCCGCCGTACCCGCCATAACCTTTTTCCCCTTCAATGAAAACCACCCGCCATGGGCCTGGCACGCGTCTTCAATAACAGGCACCTCAAATGTCCGGGCGATTTTCAGGATTTCCCGCATATTTTCGGGATGTCCATAGAGATGCACGGGAACAATGGCCCTGTAGCGGGCGAGGGTCCCCCCCTGTCGGGCCACTTCCAGCCGATCGCGGAGTTGGCCGGTATCCATTTGCCCGGATTCCGGGAGGATATCTACAAATTCAGGGATTCCCCCGTTCACCGCGGCGGCCATTGCCGTCGCGACATAGGTGGTCGGGGTGGTTATAATCCTGTCGCCCGCTTTAAGGCCCGCCGCGAGATAGGCAAGCGTCAGCGCGCCGGTTCCTGACCCGACGCCTACCGCGTAACGGTTCTGAAGATAGGCGGCAAAGGCGGTTTCAAATTCCTGAACATGCGCGCCGAGAATAAACTGCCCGGAGGCCATGACCGCCCACAAGGCGTCGTTGAGATCCTCTTTCAGGGCCTCTATCTGCCGCGCCAGGTTAAAAAGTTTCACAGTTTCCAATAGTGTGCTCCATATTTTCTGTAGAAATCAAGCGTCCTGGCGATTCCCTCGGAAAGTGGCACCGTGGGAGTCCACCCGGTCGCTTTTGAGAGTTTTGCGATATTGGCGATGTAATCACCGGGTTCCACTTCTTTTCGCTCCTGAGTAAATGGGGTGTGGCGCACGTTTCCCCGGCCCGCAAGGGCCTCGATGATCGCGGCAAGTTCTTGGAAAGAAACGCCTTTTCCACTCCCCACATTGTAAATATCCCCGTAGGCGCCGGGCGTGGCCGCGGTCTTCAAAAGGGCCTCGACAAGGTCGTCGATAAAAAGAAAATCCCTTAGAATCTTACCGTCCCCGAAAACAGGAATGGTATCGTTATCCAGGGCCTTTCTTATAAACCAGTTCAACACGCCGTATTCATCATGCATCATCTGGTGACGCGGCCCGTAGGTATTCGTAATCCTCAAACAAACGCCATCGAGCCCCTTGACCCGGTGATAAACGAGCACCATCTTTTCCGCCGTAAGGTTGGTAACCGCGTAAACACCTACTGGGTTTGTGGGGTGTTCTTCATCCACCGGGAGGCGGACGCTTTTCCCATACTCGCCCCGTGTCCCCGCGAAGATGACACGGGTGTCCGGGTTCATATGCTGACAGGCCTCGAGGAGCACAAGGGTTCCCCGGCAATTGATGTCGAGATCCTTCAGGGGATTGCGCATACTGTCCACGTGGTTGACCTGACCGGCGAGATGAAAAATATAGTCCTTCTCCCGCACCAGATAATTCATGGAAAGTTCATTCCGGATATCGCTGAAATTGATATGAACACGGTCCTTGATCGGGTCTATATTGAAGAGGTTTCCCCCCTGCCGGGGAAGCATGTTATCAACGAGGGTGACCTGCGCGCCAAGCTCCACAAGCCGGATAGCCAGGTTACTGCCGATAAACCCCAGCCCCCCGGTAATTAAAACATTGGCTTTTTCAAATGTGTGTTTCATGGGTATCCTTTTCGTCTGTCTCTTTTCCAAGCTCCCAGAGTTTAGCATACTTTGTAAGGGCGTAAAAGGCATCCGCCGCGGCGACATAAAACCCGGGAAAGCCGTCCAGAAACCCCCGTTTAAGGATATATTCCTTGAAAAACCGGAAAACTGACCGGGCCGCGGCATGGATCCCGCCTACACGCCGGCCCTGCTCCGACAGGTCACTGGCGGCAATATCGGAATAACGGTTGAGCGTGTCAATCTGACCGGCAATATTTCGATAGGGGAAATGACGGTATTTCCCCCGCAGGGTCTTTGTTGGGCCATTCACCACAACCTTCGCGTGCAGCCCCCCCTCCCAGCGCCCTTTGTCGCGTTGATAGACCCGTATTTCCCTATCTGAGGCCCACCCGCCATGCTGAATCCACCGCCCGAGGAAGAAGTTGATACGTGACACGACATACCCATCAAATTTTCCATTATCTCTGCGCAGGGCGGTTTTCAACTCTTCCCATAAAAGTTCCGGGACAACTTCATCGGCATCCACAAACATGATCCACTTGTTCTTCGTAAGATCCGCCGCCGTCTGATATTGTTTTCTAAAACCAGCCCAGTCCTGCCGGTAAAGTCTTACTTTAAAGTCCCTACAAAGGTCCAGGGTTTCATCGGTGCTACCCGAATCGATGACAACCACCTCATCGGCGTGGGGGACGACACTCTCCAGGCATCCCTTAAGGGTATTTTCATTGTTAAAGGTAAGGATATAGACCGAAATAGGGGGAGTGGATTTATCCATGGATTTTTCCCTTCAAAATATGGTGATAAATTTCAAGAATATGATCAAGGTGGGTTTCTGTGTCACAGGAAACCACCGCGGAAGGCGCCGCCGCCCGGGCTGCCTCTCTTGCCGCCGCGTCGAAATAAAAGCGGATCGCCCCGGCAAGCGCGGGAATATCTGTGTTATCGTTGAGGACAATACCTGTTTCCGGCCCTGCGATCAGAAAAGCGGCCCCGCACCACTTGGTTGTAACAACGGGAAGGCCAGAGGCAAGGGCCTCCAGGACAACGAGAGAAAACGAATCAAAAAAGGTAGGGAGCGCGAAGATGTCCGCCGCGGCATAAAGCTCCCGCATGGATTGGACATGACCGATAAAATCAACCCTGTCTTCCACCCCCGCTTCCCGGCAGTGCCGCCGCCAGCGGACGGGCGACTCATTCCCCGCAATGAGCAGTCTGAAAGGAGGAATTGGCTCAGTAGTTGCTTTAAGAAGCGAGAGGGAATTTATAAGGGGGTCAAGCCCCTTTAACCGGAAGTTGTTCCCGGCAAAGAGAATGGCAACCTCATTGTTGTTCAGGGCAAGTCTGTCTCGTGCCGCCTCTCGGTATCTGTCGCGGTTTTCCGGATTATACAAGGCCAAATCCGCGGGATTTAAAACAACCCTGATTTTCCGACTGGCCAGTTTCGGGTACCGCGCGAGAATATGGTCTTTAATCATGGGCGAAATGGCAATAACGCGATGAGTTGCCGCTGAAAGAAACTGGCGTTTTTGCAGAAATATCAAGGCCCATTCCCTGGGTGACAAGAGGCGTTGAGCCCTTTTAAAAAAACGGTAAAGCGGTTGGCGATAAGAAGCAAAATATCTTTTCAGCCAGACCTGTTCAACCCCGCCATGGGGGTTAAAAACATCCGCGCCTATACAGTGGCCGACATCATGAATGATATCAAATCTCCCCTTTTTGACTGCGCGCCGGCAGGCATGGGAGAAAAGGACCCGCCTAAAAAAAGCGGGGCCGGGGGGAATTCGCACAGGTTGAAAGGCAATCCCTTTTGGGACCGTTGTCCCTTTCGGAAATTTTTCTGCCAGAATCGAAACACTGTGCCCTCGCCTGACAAGCCCCTCCGCTAAAATCTGGACATAACGCTCTGTTCCGCCTTTTTC
>JANTFN010000175.1 GCA_024763435.1 Thermodesulfobacteriota bacterium
GAACCCCTCGATGTTGTCTTTGTCCAGTGTGCCGGCTCCAGGGACCCGGAAAAACACCTGCCCTACTGCAGCCGCGTGTGCTGCATGTACTGCTGCAAGATGGCCATGCTTTACAAACACGCCGTCCCGGAAGGGCAGGCGTATGTCTTCTACATCGACGTTCGGACAGACGGCAAAATGTACGAGGAATTCTACCAGCGAGGCGTCGAAGAAGACCGGATTGTTTACCTGAGAGGCAAGGTCTCCAAGATCTTCCGTGAGGGGGAAAAGATAAAGGTCTTCGGTATGGATACCCTATCGGGGAAACGGATTGAAGTCGACGCGGACCTGGTGGTCCTCGCAATGGCCATGATTCCCAACCCCGCGGGCGAAAAGGTTATCAAGCTCCTGAATCTCAAGACCGATGATTTCGGTTTTATTACGGAACAACACGCGAAACTTCACCCGGTCGAAACAGGTATCGACGGCATCTATGTGGCGGGAACCGCGCAGGCCCCCAAAGACATCCCCGAAACGGTTGCCCAGGCCGGCGGTGCCGCGAGCAAGGTCCTCTCCCTGTTCTCCGGGCATGAAAGGAAAAAGGCCTGTGCGTAAGTTAAAGGAGTTTTCTGAATGAAGCCCCGTATCGGCGTTTTTGTCTGCCATTGCGGTTTGAACATTGCCGCCTCCGTCGAGGTCAGCGAGGTGGTCGAGGTCATCAAGGACTATCCCGGGGTTGTCCACGCGCAGGATTATATCTATATGTGCTCCGATCCTGGCCAGGCGCTGGTTCGAAAGGCCATCAAGGAACACAACCTGACCGGCCTGGTCATGAGTAACTGTTCGCCTTCCCTCCATGAACGGACGTTCCGGAACCTCGCGGCGGCAGAGGGACTCAATCCCTACCTCGTGGAAGTTGCCAACATCCGCGAGTACTGCAGTTGGCCTCACCAGGGGGATAAACCCACGGCAACAAAAAAGGCCCTGACCATCATCAAGGCCACGATTGAACGCGTCAAGCGAAATCAGGCGCTGGTTCCAATGGTCGTTCCTCTCCAGAAACGCGTCCTGATCCTCGGCGGCGGCGTCGCGGGCATGCAGGCCGCCCTGGACATCGCCAACGGGGGTTATCCGGTTACCATCCTGGAAAAACAGCCGTTTTTAGGCGGGCGTGTCCGCCAGCTTGACAAGACCTTTGTAACGCTCGAAGACGCGCCGACCCTGGCCGATGAAATGGTGGACAGGGTCCTGAATCAACCGAATATCGAGGTGCTTTCCTCGGCTGAGATTGCGGGAATCAGCGGCTATGTCGGAAATTTTGAGGTCCAGACGCGCCAGAAAACACCCTGGATTAATGCTGAACGCTGCACGGGTTGCGGGGCCTGCATTGAGGTCTGCCCCGCCGAGGCGCCTTCAGTCTTTGACCGCGGCCTTATCACACGGAAGGCCATCGACTGGACCCCGGGAGACAGATCAGATGAAAAGCGGGTTTTCCTTGATCAGCAAAGCTGTCACAGAACCACCCTCGGAGAACCCTGCGCGGCATGCAAAGAGGCCTGCGAAGAAGATGCCATTGCCTACGCCGGGGACAACCTGATTGAGCAGACTTACGGGGCTGTCGTCGTAGCTACCGGATATGACCTCTACAACAAATCGGCCCTGACGGAATACGCCAGCGACCCCGATGTGCTGGACGCCCTCCAGTTTGAACGCCTCCTCGCGGAAAACGGTCCGACCGGTGGAAAGGTCCTGCGGCCCTCCGACGGCAGGGAGCCGAAGGAGGTAGTTTTTGTCCAGTGTGCCGGGTCAAGGGATCCCGACAAACACTATCCCTACTGCTCCAAGGTCTGCTGCATGTACACGTGCAAAGAGGCCCGCCGCTACAAGGAAAAAGTCCCGGACGGGCAGGCCTATATCTTTTTCATTGATGTCCGTTCCACAGGCAAGGGATACGAGGAATTTGTCAAAGAGAGTGTCCAGAAAGAACGGTTGCTCTACCTGAAGGGGAAGGTCTCCAAAGTCGCCCGCAGCGGCGACAAGATTCAGGTCCTCGGCGTGGATACCATTACAGGATACGGTGTTGAGGTAATGGCGGACCTCGTGGTTCTCGCAATGGCCACGGTTCCCAGCCCGGGCGCGCGTGACCTCGCCAGGCTGCTGAACATCAATACCGACGCGCATGGATTTATCCAGGAGGCACACCCCAAACTGGCACCGGTTGAGACCCTGACGGCCGGCATCTATCTTGCCGGGGCCGCGCAGGCGCCCAAGGATATTCCTCACGCCATCTACCAGGCCAGCGGGGCCGCTTCCAAGATTTTATCCCTCTTTTCAAGGAAGGAGCTCGTTCACACGCCACTCGTGGCCCTTGTGGATCCCGAGGTCTGCGCCGGCTGCGGCTATTGTATGGATAATTGCGCCTTTCAGGCGGTAGAGGTCAATCCCCTCCGGAAAAAGGCCGAGGTCAACGAGGCCCTCTGCGAAGGCTGCGGCGCGTGCGCAACGGCCTGTCCCTCCGGGGCCATTCAGGTAAAGAATTTGGATTCCAGGCAGGTTTTTGATATGATTTCAGTTGTAACACAAGACTACTCGTTACAGGTGTAGGGGGAGGTATGACAAACAACCGGGTTTTAGTCGTCGGAAGCGGTATCAGCGGCTGGGCCGCCGCTCTGAACCTCGCGTCCTCCGGCGTGCATGTCACCTTAATTGAAAAAGCCCCCTTTCTCGGGGGAACCCTGACGCAGATCGAGCGGCAATTTCCAACCAACCGGTGCCTGATGTGCACCATGCTGCCCGTTACAAGCCGGACGGAAGACGCGGAATTCTGCCTGCGGCGGGATTTTTCGCACCCCCTTATCGATATCCGCCTTCTCACAACCCTGACCGGGGTTGAGGGAGAGGCTGGAGATTTTACCGTCCATCTTGAAACCAGGCCGCGCTTTGTCTCTGAAGACGCGTGTATCGCCTGCGGCAAGTGTGAAGAGGTTTGCCCGGAAACGGTACCAGACCCTTTTAACGGAAATTTGTCCGACAGAAAGGCTATCTATGTCCGCAAGCCACAGGGAATCCCCAATACCTTCGTTATTGATGAAGCCGCGTGCAGTCAATGCGGAAAGTGTGTCGGCGTGTGCCCCACAAACGCCATTTCCCTCGATGCCGCTCCGGAGGCATGGCAACTCAAGGCCGCTTCTGTTGTCGTGGCGGCCGGATTTGATCTCTTCGATCCCAACATCCTGCTTCAATACGGCTGGGGCCGGTATCCGGATGTCCTGACCAGCCTGCAGCTTGAACGCCTCCTGAGCGAGACCGGGCCGACCCTCGGATCATGGAAGCGGCAGGCCACGGGGGAACCCGTGAAAAAGGCCGCGTTCATCCAGTGCGTGGGGTCCCGGGACAGGGATCATCCCTACTGCTCTTCGGCATGCTGCATGATAGCGCTGAAAGAAGCAGCGTTCATGAAGGAAAAAGACCCTGAAATTGATATCGCTATCTATTATATGGATATGCGGGATTTCGGAAAGGGCTACCACCGCTATCGGGAAGAGGTCGTTTCCCAAGGGGTCCGGCTTGTTCCCTCGCGGGTCCCGGATGTCAAATACAACCCGAAGGACAAACGCCTGCGCGTCCATTACCTTGATGCCGGCGGGAAGGTTGTTGAAGATGAAGTCGATCAAGTCATCCTTTCCGTGGGACAGATGCCGTCGGACAGAAGCGGAAAACTCGCCGCGCTGTTAGGCCTGGAAAAAGACGAAGGGGGCTATCTCAAGGCGAATAGCCTGAATGTCACAACAACCGAAAGAGCGGGGATTCTTCTCTGTGGGTCGGTCAGGGAGCCAAGGGATATCCCCGATGCGATCTGCGAAGGAGACGCCGCCGCCGCGCAAGCCATTCGGTGGGTTGACCCCCTCGACATTCATGAAGAAAAGGCCCCGCTGTCGGATGTGGCGCTGGAACCTCCGAAGGTCGGTGTTTTTCTCTGCCGATGCGCGGGAGAGATTTCCTCGCGGCTTGAACTGCCTTCCCTTGCCAGGGCCCTTCAGGACAACGCGGCTGTCGCGTTCGCGGAGGAAATCGAGACCCTCTGTCTCAAAAATTCCGCTCCGGCACTGATTAAACGTATCCAAACCTCGAAGGTCAACCGGGTTGTCTTCGGCGCGTGCGTTCCTTACCGGTTTGAACGGCAATTCCGGGATATCCTCCGGGAAGCGGGCCTGCCGGAAAACTTTATGGCCATCGCCAATATTCGCGAGCAGGTTGCCTGGGTTCATGAGCCGAAAACCGACGCGGCCCAAAACAAGGCACAGGCCCTTGTTACCGCCGCGATTGACCGCGTCGCGGGGGAAATTCCAAAGGCACATGGCACCCAGCCTGTTACCGACAAGGTGCTTGTCCTTGGCGGGGGCGTGGCAGGGCTTACCGCCGCCCGATTTCTTGCCAGCCAGGGGGTCGCTGTTGATCTCGTCGAGCAGTCGGAAATGCTGGGGGGAAATTTCCGGAACACCTATTTTCTGTTAGGTGGGAGCAATCCCCAGGAATTTTTAAAC
>JANTFN010000176.1 GCA_024763435.1 Thermodesulfobacteriota bacterium
GGAAGCGGGGATTTCGATTTCCCTGGATGGCGCGGCTTCTCAACCTTGCAACCAACCTTGATCCCCTGTATTATGATGTTTACTGGTATGGTTCGAGCCTGTTACCGGATGTGCGTCAGTCGATACGGCTGCTGAAGAAAGGAATGAAATATTTTCCAAACAACTGGAAGTTCCCGGAAATGATTGGATTTAACTATCACTATTATCTTAAAGATTATAAATCAGCCGGAAAATACTATGAGATCGCGGCAACAAAACCGGGGCATCCCCCCTTTGTCCCTTCCCTCGCAAGCCGATTTTACACGGAAGCGGGGGAGCTGGGAGCCGCCATACGGGTGCTCAAGGGATTTTACGACACCACAAAGCGAAAAGACCTCAAACGGGAGTTTGGCCTGAGAATCGTTCAGCTTCAACATATCAGGACGCTGCAGCACGCGATTGAACATTACCACCGCGCCCTTGGCGGTTACCCTGAATCCCTGAAGGCGCTCGTCGCAAAAGGCCTTCTCCAGCACCTCCCGAAAGAGCCTTTTGGGGGAACCTATTATTTTGACCCGAAGGATAAGCGTGTTAAAAGCAGTACAGACCCCCTCGCAACACCTCATCCTGAAAGGAGAAACCATGGCTAAGGGAAAACTTGGAGAACGACTCATCTCCATGGGGATTATCAGCCCCGACCAGCTTGAACTGGCCCTGAAGGAACAGAAGCGAACGGGGAAATACCTTGGAAAGGTTATCAATTCCCTGGGATTTGCCACGCAGGAATCTGTTCAAACCGCCCTCGCGATGCAGTCGGGGGTCAGCTATGTGAATCTCAAAGAATATCTCATGGACCCGGAGGCCACCCGGCTTGTCCCCGAGGCCTTTGCAAGGCAACATCTCCTGGTTCCCCTGTCCGTGGAAGGAGACACCTTAATCGTTGCCATGGCAAACATGTTTGATCTGCCCGTTATTGACAGCCTCCAACGGATGACCGGCCTTTTTGTTGACGTGAAGGCCGCGAGCGAACCGGATATTCTGCAGGCCATTGACCAGAGTTACGGCCGGACACTTTCACTGGAAGAAATTATAAAAGAAGCGGTGAAACTCGCGGAAGCAGAGGGTGCTACGGGCCTGGGAGAGGATGTTGAGGCGTCTCCCCTGATTCAGCTTGTGGATCACCTCATTCTTGAAGGTGTCAAACTACGCGCCACGGATATTCATATTGAGCCGGAACGGCAGGTTGTGAGAACCCGCTACAGAATTGATGGTATCCTCCAGCAGGGCATTTCCCTCCCCAAGGTGCTGCAATCCGCCCTTGTGGCGCGAATCAAGATTATGTCGAAAATCAACATCGCGGAAAACCGGATTCCCCAGGACGGCAGTATCCAGTTTCACGCCGGGAAACGGAACATCGATCTGCGTATTTCCACCATGCCGACCATTTATGGGGAAGATGTGGTTATCCGAATTCTGGACAAAGAGAACCTGATTCTTGGCCTTGACAGGCTTGGGTTTTCAGAGGAACATATTAAAATCTATAAAGCGCAAATTAACAGGCCCCACGGTATTATTCTGGTAACCGGCCCCACGGGAAGCGGAAAGACAACGACACTCTATTCCAGTCTCAGTTACATTAACAGTCTGGAACGCTCCATCATTACCTTGGAAGACCCCGTGGAATATGAGCTGACGGTTATTCGGCAAACCCAGGTCAATATAAAGGCGGGGCTGACCTTTGCCAATGGCCTTCGCGCGATTCTGAGGCATGACCCGGATATTATTTTTATCGGTGAAATGCGTGACGCCGAAACGGCGGATATGGCCATTCGATCAGCCCTGACCGGGCACCTGGTCCTGTCAACACTGCATACCAATGATGCCGTGGGGAGTATTCCGAGACTTCTCGATATGGGCGTGAAGCCCTTTTTATTGGCCTCTGCCCTGAATGCCGTTATCGCCCAGCGTCTGGTTCGGGTCGTTTGCCCAAAATGCAGGACCCCCTACACGCCGGAAACGCGCCTCCTTAAACGCTTCAAAATCCCTTCAGATTCCGGAGCGACCTTCTATCATGGCGCCGGGTGCCCTTTCTGCGGCCAGACAGGGTATCGGGGGCGCATTGGTATTTTTGAGATGCTTCCTGTTACTTCAGCCGTTGAGACGATGATTATGGAGAAAAAAGAGACCCAGTTCATTGAAGAATGTGCCCTGGCCGAGGGATTCACAAGGATGGAGCAGGATGGGGTGGCCAAGGCCCTCAGCGGGGTAACAACCCTTGAGGAAGTCGAACGGGTGGTCATGTAAATGCCGGCATTCAAATACAGGGCGGTAGATAACAGCGGCAAGGGAATTTCCGGTGTTTTGTCCGCCGAAAACGAACAGGCCCTCCAGGCACATCTCAAACAGATGCGCCTCACCCTTATTTCCGCAAAGGAAACGAAGCCTCGTAAGGAGTTTCGTCTCGGGGGACGGATCAAGCGCAAGGAACTGATTACCTTTACGGTTCACCTCCAGACGATTATATCCGCCGGTGTTCCTATTATTCAAGGGTTAAATGACCTTATCGAGCAGACCGGGAATGCCTATTTCAAGCATATTCTTGAGGATGTCCGCGCCTCAATCCAAGCCGGCTCCAGCTTGTCAGAGGCACTTAGCAGGTATCCCAGGGCCTTTTCGACCCTTTATGTCAGTGTCCTGCGGGCAGGGGAGGCGTCGGGAAATCTCGAATCTGTCCTGAAAGACCTCACGGCGTTTCTTGAGTGGCAGGAAGAGATTATTTCCAGTATCCGGCAGGCCACCATCTATCCCATCATTGTTTTAACGGCGGTTATAGGCCTTGTTATCCTCCTGATGACCTTTGTTTTTCCACGGTTTACGGTTATATTTGAGAAAGCCAATGTCCCCCTTCCCCTCCCGACAAGGATTGTCATGGCCATCAGTCACTTTCTCGTCCATGACTGGGGTTATCTTATTATTGGAATCATCCTTTTTATCATTCTGATTCGCGTCTTTGTTAAAACGGATACCGGCCGGCACGTTATTGACAGGCTTAAACTCAGGATTCCCATCTTCGGCAAGCTTATTTTGAAGATTAATCTTTCGAGGTTTGCCCATTATCTCGGGGCGCTGATACGCGCCGGGATTGATATCACGCAATCCCTTGTCATCGTTGAAAAGGTTATCGGAAACGTTATCCTTGCGGATATCATACGGTTGATGCGGGCGCGGGTTCAGGCAGGGGAATTTATGTCTGACACCCTGAGAGAATACCCTGAATTTCCCCCGCTCGTGGTCAGAATGATTTCCATTGGTGAAAGCAGCGGGAACCTCGAAGATACCCTTGGCAAGGTATCCACTTTTTACGACCGTGAAGTGCCGGTTACCATTAAAAAGGTCTTTGCCATCTTTGAACCCCTCATCATTGTCTTTCTGGCCTCGATTGTCCTTTTGATGGCCCTTTCCATGTTTCTGCCACTCTATCAGATGATGGGTGTCATTGCAAAATAGGGCTATGCCGTTTCCCGCAAAAAAGATATATTTTGTAGAAGATCCTACAAGTTGTGTAGGATGCTTCTCTGGAAACCCGTATTTACCAACGGGGAATATATGGCATAAATATTGCTTACTAATAGGTGATTGTTGATTTCAGGGGAGGAAAAACATGAACCATCTGGATAACAAAAAAGGCTTTACACTGATTGAAGCCATTGTGGTTATCGCCGTGCTCTCAATTCTCGCGGGTGCCCTGGTGCCCCTTGCTATTAAAAACATTGATGATTCCAAGATTGCCGCGAGCAAGGCGGATGTCAAGGCGATTGCCGCCGCGATTACCAACCTGCGTTACCATACGGGGCGATATCCTCACCTTCCGGACAGCGGGGATTATTATACCAATCATCTCTATCTGATCTATTCAAGCAACACCTTTGTCCAGCCGACCTACGGATTTTCAGACCATTCCGGTTACACGAGCCGGACCGAGCCCCTGTTCAACCACCTCATTCAAAACAAACCCGGGGGCTCCAATCATTATGACAACTGGGCGGGGCCTTACCTCGCCTCGGACAAGCTGGATCCGTGGGCCAGAAGTTATATGGTAACCGTCATCGGGTATGCCCACTGCCTGAGTAATTACGGTTGGCCTTATGTCTGGGTTATCTCCTCGGGTCCCGATAACCGTCTGGATACCTCGGCCCGGGTTGGCGGAAGCAACGGGGCGGGGGATGGCCAGTTAGCGGGGGATGATATCGGGCTTCTGATCTATCAGGGATCCACCTCTGCCCCCTGTCGGCCGGAATAAGGAAGGAAGGCCATGAAAAAACACGTGCAAAAAAAAGGATTTACGTTGATGGAAGTGATTATTGTCCTCGCGGTTATCTCCATTCTGGCGGCCATGCTGGTGCCTATTGCCGTCAGGAATATCGACGATGCCCGGCTGACCGCCGCCGCCAAGGACACACAATCCATTGCCACGGCTATTGTCAATTTTCACATCGATGTGCGCCCTTACTGGCCGGCCTATTCCACGCAGGC
>JANTFN010000177.1 GCA_024763435.1 Thermodesulfobacteriota bacterium
TGCATCAGGCCCACGTTTCCTTCCTGAATAAGATCAAGAAGATTAAAATAGATCATCTTGTGATATTCAAGGGCAATCTTAACGACCAGCCTCAGGTTTGAAACCACGAGCTTCAGGGCGGCATCGGGGTCTTTGGCCTTGTAATAGCTCCACACAAGAGCCTTTTCTTCCTCGGGGGTCAGTAGGGGATGCCGGCTTATCTCCCGGAGATAGCGCTTAAGCGGGTCATAGACGATTGGCGCTTTCCCCTCGCGCGGTTTTAGAACAGGCAGCTGGAGGGACTGCTTTGAGGTTCCGCGTTCAGGCATTTTTTTTGTCTTTGGGCGCTTTGCGCTTTTTCGTGTGGTTTTTTTCTGTTTCATCTTGCTCAGTATACCACAGCCACGGGAAGAATAAAGATGCTGCCGTTTATTTTGCCGGGGTTGATCGATTCAAGTTACGCCCCGCTGACCTCAATCATGCTTCAGCCCGCATATTATATTCTTTTTTCCCTGCTGAATGGTTTTTTAATCCTTTCAAAGCCGTTTTCCCCATTTCAAGGCATTCCGGGGAATGGCAAAGGTGAGGTTTCCGCTAAAACTGACCTCATAGCCGCCCTTTTTGAAGGGGAGAAAAATAAGAGAAACAGCCTTGATAGTCGGATTGGCTTGCGGAAGTTTGGGGAAAAAGCCTGTCTTAATGGCCCCGATTTCAGCCATGACGACAGGGATGAGCTTTCTGACCTTTTGGGGAGGAAGAATGACGGGATAGGCGTCTCCCGGGATCTTCCCGGAAGGCTGTCCCTTCGGTTGCGCGAGGGTGAAAACCCTGCATATTTGCAGGAAGAGGTGGGGCTGAACCTTGAAAGCGGGCAGGCAGGTAAACAGGGGGGCATGAGGATTGGGTGTTCCGGGACCGGGTTGATTGGAGAATTTCATCAGATCGCCAGCCGTGTGCAGGCCAAGTTTCGGAATGACTGTTTCCAACTTCCAGAAAGGGAGATAGAGCGGGTCCGGATCCCGGCTGGGGACAATCTCGAAGGGGATAGGAACGTATTTTCCCTGACTGACGCCCCATAACCGGCCGCACCCCGGACAGAGGGCGGCCCAGCTTTCATCTTCGCATTTCAGGTCCCAGCCGCAATTGGGACAAAGCAGGGGGAGTGTCCCGGCCGGCGGAATGACCGTCGCGCGCCGCGCGGTTATTTTTTTCCAGTCGGCTTCCGGAACCCTTCCGATTAGCTTGCCTGTCAGGCCGTCTTTCAGGCGGACAACCTTTCCGCCCTCCGGGATAACGGGGAAATAGATAAGGTTGACGCCATCATCGAGAAAGGCGGAAAAAACAGGCTCATATTTTTTAAAAACGGTCTGGGTTTCAGAGAGGTTCCACGAAGAAAAGTCTGAGTTGTTGAAGGGGGCGTTTTCACCCAGGCCCGACAGAAAGAGATTTGTTTCCCGTTTAACCCGGGTTTTTTCCATAACAGGTGCCGCTGCCTGTTTTTCAGCGCGTGCAAGAAGGTGTTTGAAACCAATGCGGGGCCGGAGAAAGGTTCCCTGATGCAGGTTCGCGAATACCAGCTTGGAAACCTGGGGTCGCAACCCGAGAGAGTAGAGCCTGAGGGGAAGGTCAAGCGCCATGAAGGTTTTATCAAGGGGTTTCCCCTGCGTTTTCGGGGGCAGATAAGCTGTAAATCCCAGTCCCCTGACCCGCCAGAAAGGGATAAAAACCGTATCTTCTCCCTGTCGACGTTGGGGAATGGTATATCTGAAAGGGCCACGGCTGGTTAGATACAGCCGTGTCTTGCAGTACTGGCAGTTTAGAATGTGTTGCGCTTCCCTCAGGGTAATCGGGGCGCCGCATTGCGGGCACTGGGTTTCAACCTGCCATGTCTGCATATTATTTCAGTTTTTCACCGCAGGCGTTACAGTAAATGGCTTGAGGCAGGTTCTCTGCCCCGCAATGGGGGCATGAAAGGGTTTGCGCAATTTGCGCAATTTTTGTGCCGCATCTCGGGCAGAAAAGGGCGTGCGGCGGCAGGTTTTTGCCGCAGGAAGGGCACTTATTAAAAATAATAAGTTGATGCCCGCAATAGGGGCAGAAGCTGGCACCGGGCGGGACGGAGCGATGGCATTCAGGACAGGTGAGGCCATCAGTTTGAGGCTGCTTCGCGAGATTTCCTGCCAGCAGGCCCGGCAGGAACATTCCTAATCCCAGGCCAATACCGCTTTCGGCCGCGCCCCCTTCCGTGGCTGCCTTTTCCATAGCCATCCCTGCCTTCATCTTGACAAAATCATCAAGATTTCCCAGGACCGCCAGGCGGCTCTTGTCGTCAATGGCCTGCTGGACCTCCCGGGGCGGGGTGATGGAAGTAATATAAAGATTATCCAGGCGAAGCCCGTAATCCTCGAAGTCCTTCCGCAGCCTTTCTTCAAGCCCTCCGGCAAGGGTGTCGTAACGCTCCGGAAGGTTCAAAATAGTGTCCAGCTCTTCTCCGAGGTAGTCGTTGAATCGGGAGACAACCACCTGGCTGAGATAATCCTCAATCTCACCGGTGGTATAAACGCCCTGGGTTCCAACCATCCGGTTAACAAAAAGGACAGGCTGGGCGACCTGGATGTTGAAAACGCCAAAGGCACGGAGTCTGACAAGGCCGAGTTCCTTGTCTCTGAAAGCGACAGGGTCTTTTGTTCCCCACTTGAGGTTGGGAAAGACCTTCATGTTGGCGAAGTAAACCTCGGCACGAAATGGACTGGTAAAACCCCATGGGAGGCTGAGGACCTTTGTAAGAATCGGAATATTCAGGGTGGAGAGGGTATGGCGCCCCGGGCCGATGGCATCGTAGGCGCGGCCGTTGTAAAAGAAGACGGCGGCCTGGTTATCCCGAACGACGAGCTGCGCGCCGGCCTTAATTGCTCCGGATCCCTTTTCGGGGATGCGATGGACGATTTCCTGCCCCGACGCGTCGAACCACTCAATGACCTCTAAAAAAACAACATTATCCGTACCCATTTCTGCTCCTTTGCCTTGCTTTTTTGCGGCATTGAAAATTATTGATTTCAGATTCGGGCTGTTACACCTCCCAGTTCAAGTTATTATTTGTGAATAAACTGAATTGCCCCGTTTGCAGACATGAGAACTGTTTCCTGTCTGCGGCTTTCTAAATATTTATAACACAATTTTGATATATTTGCACGCGTTCCTCAGGACAAAAAAGGAAAAGCACAGGGCGGAAGATGGCAGGAAAGGCAGTATAGAAAAACAGATTTCAAAATTTGGTGTTTTATGTTTTCCTTCAACCTTCAACCTTTAACCTGATATATGCCACAACATCGTTAACTCAAAAATGCCAGGACATCGTTAACTCTTAAAGCTCTTTCATGCCATGACATCGTTTACTCTTGGGGGGATAATAGGTATGTAGTTTCCAAGAACAATATTGGAGGATTGGTATCATGACAGAAGAAGAACTCAGAAGCAATGCGATTAAAAGGTATGTAAATGGAGAACGTCCTAAAGAGATCTGCGAAAGCCTTGGAAGGACAAAAGTCTGGTTCTTCAAGTGGCTGAAAAGATATCAGACAGGGGATCCTGAGTGGTATCGTTCGCTATCCAGAGCCCCTCAGAGTAAACCGACAAAGATCAGCGAAGAGGATCGGCAAAAGATCATTCAAATAAGGAGGCGATTGCAGCGGCAACCCTTTAGCCAAGCTGGTGTAACAGCCATTAAATGGGAGCTGCACAAATCTAACTTTCCCATACCCTCCGATCGAACAATTAATAGAATCCTGCATCAGGAAGGACTGGTTAAAAAAAACTTCTTATGTGCCGAAAGGGGTTGATTATCCCTATTTCAAAGAGATTCTCAAGAGAAACGAGGTGCATCAGGCTGACTTTATAGGTCCCAGATATATCAAAGGAGACGGGAGGTTTCATTCTTTTAACATCATCGACTTGGCAACCCATCAGGTCTACATCGAGTCTCAGCGTAGCCAGGAAGATTCTCATGTGGCTTCCAATCTCATGCGATGCTGGAAGGCCATGGGAATACCGGATTTTCTCCAAATAGATAATGCTTTATGTTTCAGGGGAAGTAACCGTTATCCCCGATCCTTTGGCCTGGTGATCAGGCTGTGCCTTCATTATGGTGTAACCCCTGTATTTATCCCAATCAAGGAACCCTGGCGAAACGGCGTCATTGAAAGCTTTAATGATTCTTATGACAAAAATTTCTATAAAAGGCAGCGGTTTTCAAGTTATACCATGCTTAAACGCCAAAGCAAAAACTTTCAGAGGTTTCATAACAGATACCACCGATACAGCTGCCTTAATGGGAAGACGCCACTGGAGGTTATTGCCGCAATTGATGAAAAACCCAAACTGTTTCCACCAGCCACGAAGCTGCCATGCCTTAAGCAAACTCCTAATGGACGCATTATATTGATCCGATTTATCCGGAGCAATCGTATGTTAGACATATTTTCAGAAAAATTCGAAGTTTCTGAAAACCTGGTCTACT
>JANTFN010000178.1 GCA_024763435.1 Thermodesulfobacteriota bacterium
AGGACGCCCTCCTCAGGAGCCCCAGACGACATTATCCCCTTTTTCAAACTTATCTCCCTCACTGGGAATGGCAATGGCGGCATCAAGGCCGAAGAAGTCTATCACCCGAATCTTTCCGATAAACGGTCCGCGATTTCTCCCCACAACAATTTGTGTCGAAGGAATCAGGATATCGGCACCCCGTTTATAAACGCTCAGGGTATCTCCAACCATGAGGCCTGTTTCCCGTCCGGCATCAATATAAATTTTCTCCCCTTCAACCTTAATAATCCGGGTGTTCCATGAAATTTTTCTGACTTGTTTCAGGATAGGAGGAAGGGCCTTTTTCAGGGCCTGCTGAACGGCAAGCTTTACGGATTGTATCCTGCAGTCATCCCCGGTTGCCTCCGCATCGTAGAGGGAATTGTCTCCAACAGAAGATTTAATCAGAGAGGCCGTGGTCGCGTCAATGAGATTGATGTGAAGATTGATGGTCGCACGAGCCTCCTTTTCTCCCTTTTCTGTCAGACTGTGGCTTACCATGAGCCTGTCAATACTCCCAAAGAAAAAACCCTGCGCGCCTATGGCCTCTCCGGCACGGATAAGGACCGTTTTATCGTTCAGGGAGGCAAGCGTAAGCCCCTTATTTTTAAGGTATTTGTCCATCGTATCCCGTTCCATCAGGATAACCTCATCGGAATTCAGCAACTGTTTCTTGATGGCAAGATATACGGCATCAACGATAAAATCAACCGGTTCTCCCGTGTTATTCACAAACGCGAGAAGCAATATCCTCCGTTTAAGATTTTTAGCGGGCTTTACTGTTTTCGCGGCCTGGGCCGTACTGACGGCCTTGCTCACACCAGGCTGGACAGCCGGCGGAGCGGTACGCGCCTGAAGATACTGAGGCGGTGGCGGCGGGAGAGAACCAACCTGCTTTACAGCCGCGGCCTTGCTTCCTTTCTTGCCTTTCCCGGCCGGTGCTGTCACGCAATAATAGGTCTTCAGATATTTTTCTTTTTCAACCCAGATGAACTCCGGGGCATCCAGACGCTGGCCGTAATTTGGATTTTTTACCCTTACGTATTCGTGACCATTAATTTCCCTGACATCCTGATCTTCGAGAAAATCTGTTTCAAGATAAGGTTTTCGCTTTTTCCAGAACATCAGAGACTGGGCCTCTTCTTTCAGGGTGTGCCCCACGGATTTAGCCGTTGAGCAGGCGGAAACCCCCAGGAGTGTAACGGAAAAAACAATCAGCAGAACCCATCTCAATATTCGCATGAACTCCCCCTTAACGTAGATGGCGCCTACTTTAACAATCCATCAAGGCTGTGTCAACACTTTTGCAGGCTTTTATCATTGCAAGGATCAAGGTTACGGCAAAAAGCTGAAAAAAGAGGGGGAAATTTCCTCGGCCTGAATCTGGCGTTTTTTCCGCTCACACCCCTCATTACGACGATTCGCAGATCTCTGTCAGAACCCCCCCCGTGCTTTTGGGGTGAACAAAACCAACCTTCGTGTGGTGCGCGCCTATTCGCGGCGTTTTATCAATCAGTTTTGCGCCTCTTTCCTCGAAGGCCCTGAGCGCAGCAGCGGTATCTTCCACCTCATAGCAGATATGATGAATGCCCTCTCCCTTTTTTTCAATAAACTTCGCGACACCCGATGCGGGATCCAGGGGCTGTACCAGTTCAATCCTCGTTTCTCCTATCTGGATAAACCCGACCTTCACATCCATCCCCGCGACCTCTTCCACGCCACCAAGTTTCAGGCCCAGAATCTTCTCATAAAACACCGCGGCTTTTTCAACATCCCTAACGGCAATAGCAATATGGTGAATTTTTTTTATCATGATCCCCCCTGCGTGCTTCTGAGCGTTTTGACTTCATCCGCAATGACTTTTATAATGTCTCCTGTCTCCGTCCCAGGCTGAAACACCTCCCGAACCCCCTTCTTTTTCAGGGCCGGAATATCCTCATGGGGAATGATGCCCCCGCCGAAAACAAGAATGTCTTCTGCCCCCTGCGTCCGCAGAAGTTCCACGACTTTTGGAAAAAGGTGATTGTGCGCCCCGGACAGGCAACTCAAGCCCACGGCATCCACATCCTCCTGGATGGCGGTCTTCGCGATCTGTTCAGGAGTTTGGCGTATTCCGGTGTAAATAACTTCCATTCCGGCATCCTTCATCGCGCGCGCGACGACTTTCGCGCCCCGGTCATGACCATCCAGGCCGGGTTTCGCGACAAGCACGCGAATTTTTCTTTCCTGTGTCATAGGCTGTCTCCTTTAACTTTCCCGATATTCTCCAAAAACCTCGCGCAAAACGCCGGATATCTCCCCGAGCGTGGCATACGCCTTAACAGCATCCAGAATAACAGGCACAAGATTCCCTGAACCTTCCGCCACGGACTTCAGCCCCGAAAGGGCCTTTGCCGTCTTGTCATTGTCACGGCGTTCCTTGATTTTTCGGAGCTTTTCAACCTGAAAGGCCTCAACTTCAGACGATATTTTCAGGACATCCTCGAGAGGGGGTTCTTCCTGACGATATCGATTGACGCCGACGATAATCTTTTCCTCTTTCTCTACCGCCATCTGAAAATTGTAGGCGCTGTCGGCGATCTCCCGCTGGATAAATCCCGCTTCAATGGCCTGAACCGCCCCGCCCAATTCATCAATCTTGTCGATGTACCGGTTTGCCCCTTCTTCAATATCGTTCGTAAGACGCTCCACAAGATAGGATCCTGCCAGGGGGTCGATGGAATCGGCCACGCCTGTCTCGTTGGCAATAACCTGCTGGGTCCGCAGGGCAATTGTCACTGATTTTTCCGAGGGAAGGGCATAGGCCTCATCCCAGGAATTGGTGTGCAGTGACTGCGTCCCGCCGAAAACAGCGGAGAGGGCCTGCAGGGTTACACGCATGATATTGTTTTCCGGCTGCTGGGCCGTCAGGGTTGATCCGGCGGTTTGTGTGTGAAACCGCATGCGCAGAGAATTGGCTTTTTTGGCCTTGAAGCGGTTTTTCATGATGCGCGCCCATAACCGTCGTGCCGCCCTGAATTTGGCAACTTCCTCAAGAAAATTACTGTGGGCGTTGAAAAAGAATGACAGCCGTGAGGCAAAGGCGTCCACATCCAGCCCCGCATCCATGGCCGCCTGAACATACGCAATCCCGTCGGCGAGGGTAAAGGCAACTTCCTGAACGGCGGTAGATCCCGCCTCCCGAATGTGATATCCGCTGATGCTGATGGTATTCCATTTAGGCAGCTGATCCTTGCAGTAGGCGAAAATATCCGTGATGATGCGCATCGATTCCTTCGGGGGATAGATATAGGTCCCCCGTGCGGCATATTCCTTCAGGATGTCGTTTTGGATTGTCCCCCTCAGGGCCTCACTCCCCACTCCCTGCTTTTCCGCTACCGCGATATACATGGCAAGCAGCATGGCCGCGGTGGCATTGATCGTCATGGAGGTACTGACCTTATCGAGGGGAATACCGTCAAACAGGGTCTCCATGTCGGCCAGGGAGTCAATCGCGACACCCACCTTGCCAACCTCTCCGGCACTCAGCGGGTGATCGGAATCGTAGCCGATCTGTGTCGGAAGGTCGAAGGCAACCGATAACCCGGTCTGTCCCCTGTCGAGGAGAAATTTGTAGCGCTTGTTGGTTTCTTCCGCTGTGGCAAACCCGGCGTACTGCCGCATCGTCCAGAATCTCCCCCGATACATAGTCGGCTGAACCCCGCGGGTATAGGGATACTGTCCGGGAAACCCCATATCTTCAAGATAATCAAGTTTCTCAAGATCCAGCGGGGTATAGAGCCGCAAAACAGGTATTCCGGAAGACGTTTCAAAAACAGGCTTACGCTCCGGGAACCTTTCCGTGGTTTTGGCAACTGTTTTATTCTCCCATTCACCCCTGGCCCCGGCCAGTTTTTTGAGTTTTTCGCTCATTACAATCTCCTTATTGTCTGCCGCAGATTCACCCGGCCGCTTTCCCAAAACACCCCGGGAAAAAGGCACCCATCATGCGGTGGAAAAACATAAATCGGAAAACACGCTTATTTGCTGGACGCACGTTCGATGTAGCTTCCATCCCGTGTATCAATCTTTAAAAGGTCCCCTTCCTTGACAAACAACGGTACCTGAACAACGGCACCCGTTTCGAGCGTCGCGGGCTTGCTGCCCCCGCTGGCCGTATCTCCCTTAACTCCGGGATCTGTCTGGGTAACTTCAAGTTCAACAAAAAAAGGGAGTTCAACTCCAATGGGCTTCTGATTATGAAAGAGGACATTTACATCCATGTTCTCTTTCAGAAAAGAAATGGAATCTCCGAGGGCGCTGCCCGGGATAGCAAGCTGTTCATACGTTTCGTTATCCATAAAAAAAAGCTGTTCACCTTCAGGATAAAGGTATTGCATCGCCTTTTCTTCCAGGTCAGGCGTTGCCACCTTTTCGCCGGACCGGAAGGTTTTGTCAATCACATTTCCCGTTAT
>JANTFN010000179.1 GCA_024763435.1 Thermodesulfobacteriota bacterium
TAGTTGACAAAAGGACAGTTATTGGGTATGAAGCCTCATGATTTGAGGTTTTTAAATGAGCGTTTAATAAAATTTCTTGAAAGGAGAAAAACGTGAAAGATGTTGTTATCTGTGGGGGCGTTCGTACGCCCATCGGGACCTTTGGTAAGACCTTAAAGGGGATTCCCGCGACGCAATTAGGGGCGCTGGTTATCCGGGAGGTCCTGAAAAGGAATAATCTCCGGCCGGAACCGTCTAAAAAGGTCCTGGAATACGAGGCGGAAGCCCTGAAAGGCCAGGGGTATATCGAGCTGGAGAAAAAATACCGAAAATGGGACGAATCGGCCCAGGCCATTCATGTGGACGAGGTTATCATGGGGAATGTCCTGCAGGGTGGACAGGGGCAGAATACGGGTCGTCAGGCCACGATCTACGCGGGCATGCCCAAGGAAACGAATGCCATAACCGTCAACAAGGTTTGCGCATCCGGCTTGAAGGCCATTGCCATCGCGGATATGTCCATCCGAAGCGGCGTCAATGAAGTCGTTGTGGCGGGTGGTATGGAAAATATGAGTATGGCGCCTTTTGCCTTCCCCAAGGGGCGATGGGGCGCGCGGATGTTTAACGCCGAGATGTTGGACCTGATGGTGCATGACGGCCTCTGGGAGATTTTTTATGGTTACCACATGGGCCTTACGGCGGAAAACATCGCGGAGAAATATGGCATTTCCCGTGAGGAGCAGGATAAACTGGGCCTGATGAGCCACCAGCGGGCACGCAAGGCGATTGCCGACGGTAAATTTACAGAGGAAATTGTCCCTGTTGAGATCCCGCAGCGGCGGGGTGACCCGATAATTTTTGATACGGATGAGCGTCCCATGGATACATCCCTCGAGAAAATGGGAAAACTTGCCACGGTTTTCAAGAAAGGCGGAACGGTTACAGCCGGAAACGCCTCCGGGATCAATGACGCGGCAGCAGCAGTTCTTGTCATGTCGGACGAGAAAGCAAAGGCATCCGGGATTAAACCGCTTGCCAGGGTTGTGGCGTATGCCTCCGGGGCCGTGGATCCTGCCTATATGGGCCTCGGGCCGATTCCCGCCGTCAAGAAAGTCCTTGATATCGCCGGGATGAAGATAACGGACATTGATCTTATTGAATTGAATGAGGCCTTTGCCTCACAGGCCATTGCCTGCATCCGTGAGCTCGATCTGGACCTTGATATTACAAACGTGAACGGCAGCGGTATTTCTCTCGGGCATCCGGTGGGATGCACGGGTACCCGCGTAATTGTTACCCTGTTGTATGAAATGATGCGCCGGAACCTGAAAACGGGCCTCGCGACCATGTGTATCGGGGGCGGTCAGGGCATGGCAATGATTATTGAAAGACTCTAAAGGAGGTTTAACAAATGGCTGAAGATCTTGTTTTATTGGAAAAAAAAGCGCCGCTCGCTACGGTTATCATTAATCGTCCGAAGGCGCTAAATGCCTTGAACTCGAAGGTCCTTACCGCACTGGATAATATCCTGGACAGCCTTAACGAGGACAATGAAGTGCGTGTCGTTATCCTGACCGGCGCGGGCGAAAAGGCCTTTGTGGCGGGTGCGGATATTGCCGAGATGAGTCAAATGAGCCCGCTGGAAGGGGCCGGTTTTTCGCGTTTCGGGCAGCTTGTCTTCAAGAAGGTCCAGGATTTAAAAAAACCCGTTATCGCGGCGGTCAACGGTTTTGCACTGGGCGGTGGTTCGGAGCTTGCCCTCGCGAGTGATTTTATTTATGCCTCGGACAATGCCAAATTTGGAGTCCCCGAGGTAACACTCGGCATCTTCCCGGGCTTTGGCGGAACCCAGCGCCTTCCGCGTCTTTTGGGAAAAGGCTTGGCGAAAGAGATGATTTTGACGGGGAAAATGATTTCCGCTCAGGAGGCCTACGAGATTGGCATGATCAACAGGGTTATGCCTCAGAGCGACTTAATGGAGGCCGTCAAAAAAGTCGCCCTGCAAATCGCGAAAAATGGGCCTATCGCGGTTTCCATCGCCAAAAATCTGGTAGACGTGGGATATGATATCCCGCTGGATGATGGGTGCCTTATGGAGTCCCGCAGTTTTGGCATGTGCTGCGCTACAGAGGATAAAAAAGAAGGCATGAAGGCCTTTCTGGAAAAACGTAAACCTGAATTTACAGGAAAATAGATTTAGGGCGTTTGAAAAAAGCCCGATTGCAGGTTATATGGGGCTTTTTCACTGAAGGCTACACAAACAAAATCGTCAGATAAAAAGCTTAACTTAGTTAATGGCGTATTAAAAAGGAGGAGTGGTTGTGAAGATAGCAGTTTGTATTAAACAGGTGCCAGACACCACAGAGGTAAAGATAGATCCCGAGACCAAAACGCTGGTGCGTGAAGGCGTCGAGAGCATTACGAACCCCTTTGACGAATTTGCCGTGGAAGAGGGTCTGCTGTTGAAAGAGAAGTATGATGGTGAAGTGCATGTCCTGACCATGGGTCCCCCCCAGGCGAAGGATGTCTTGAAAAACGCCTATGCGGTAGGCGCGGATAATGTTTATCTTGTCTCTGACCGCGCGTTCGCGGGCGCCGATACATGGGCAACGGCTTATGCCCTTTCCGGCGCGCTGAAGAAACTGGGAGACCTCGACCTGATCATCTGCGGAAAGCAGGCGATAGACGGTGATACCGCTCAGGTAGGCCCCGGGATTGCGACACAGCTTAATATCCCGCAGCTTACGTATGTGGACAAGATCGTCGATGTCGATCTGGAGAATAAAAAAATTAAAGTGGAACGCCTCCTGGAAGACGGGAAAGAAGTTGTCGAGGCCGATATGCCTGTGCTGATTACCGTTGTCAAGGACATTAACGAGCCCCGGTTGCCTTCTCTCTTTGGAATTAAAAAAGCGGCCAAACTGGATATTCCTACCTGGACGGCAGACGATATTCCGGTGGACAAAGACAAACTCGGTCTGAAGGGATCCCCCACAGAGGTTGTGACGATTTTTTCTCCGGAAGTTCGTGGCGGTGGTGAGATCCTGGAAGGCGATGTTCCCGAGGTCGTTTCCACCCTTGTGGAAAAACTCATGGATATAAAAATAATAAAGTAAGATTGCGCGGAAATAAGGAGGAAAACCATGGCTGATATTAAAGTATTAACGGATGAGTGTACCGGGTGTGGAAGTTGTGAGGAAACATGCCCGTTTGGTGCTATTACACTGGAAAACGATGTTGCGGTTATCGGGGATAAATGTACCTATTGCGGGGCATGCGTTGAGGTTTGCCCTGTTGAGGCGATTGTCCTGACGAAGGACGAAAAGGCTGTTCAGGCCGATATGGCCGATTACAAGGATGTCTGGGTTTTTATTGAACACGAGCGTGGAAAAATTGCCAACGTATCCTTTGAGCTGCTTGGTGTCGGGCGTAAACTTGCTGATGATATTGGTTGCAAGCTCTGTGGCATGCTGATGGGAAGCGGCGTAGAGGATTTTGCCAAAGATGCCATCGCCTATGGCGCGGAAAAGGTCTATTATATTGATGATCCAATCCTGAAAAATTACCGGACGGAGCCTTATGCGAAAGGTGCGGTCAACCTTATCAGAAAATATAAACCGGAGATCGTTATCTATGGCGCGACCACGCAGGGAAGGGATTTCGCGGGAAACGTGGCGACCACTATTTATACCGGCCTGACGGCGGATTGCACGGGGCTGGATATTGATCCCGAAACCAAGTTCCTGAGACAGACCCGTCCGGCCTTTGGCGGAAATATCATGGCGACCATTCTGTGTCCCCGCACGCGTCCCCAGATGTCCACGGTCAGGCCGAAGGTGATGCCCATGCCGGCGCGGGATGATTCCCGGACGGGCGAGGTGATTAAAGAGACCCTTGGGATGTCGGAAGAAGAGGTCAGGACGCGGTTTATTGATTTTATCGCAAGCGATCAAAAGGTGAACATTGTGGATGCGGATGTCATCGTTTCCGGTGGTCGCGGACTTGGAAAACCTGAAAACTTCAAGGTTATCCGGGAGCTGGCGGATGTCCTCGGTGCCGCTGTCGGTGCCTCGAGGGCCACAGTTGATGCCGGATGGATTCCCTATGAACACCAGGTCGGTCAGACGGGGAAAACGGTTCGTCCGGTTATCTATATCGCATGCGGAATTTCCGGCGCGATTCAGCATCTTGCCGGAATGAAGACCTCTGATGTGATTGTGGCGATTAACAAGGACCCCGACGCCCCGATCTTTGGCGTGGCGACCTATGGTATCGTGGGCGACCTCTTTCAGGTTGTGCCCGCGCTAACGGAAGAGTTCAAGAAAAGACTTGGAAAATAATTTAAAAGAATAGAAAAAAAGGGGGGGGGAGATTTCCCCCCCTTTTTTTGTAGTTAATGACAGATTTCTTGCAAGATTCTCGGGGTGTGATAAGGTGGGCGCATGGGACGAATTCACCTTTTAGACGAGGCAGTAATTCAAAGGATTGCCGCAG
>JANTFN010000180.1 GCA_024763435.1 Thermodesulfobacteriota bacterium
CACATTTCCGGTGGCGTTATCTGTTCCTTTGGAAAGCGCGTCGATTTTTTTCATAAGACCCCGTTGTTTTTCGCGGAGATTCATGCGCTTCTCATCCATTTCCCGAATCACGGGAAAGACCTTCAGGGCGGTTTGACTGTTCAGGTTCAGGGCATCCATGATCTTCCACATTTTCAGGGTTTCAAATTTTTCCCGCATCCTCTGCCGGTTTTGATCGGGTCGTGCCCAGACGAGGGTAGAAACGGTCATGAAGGTGAGAACGAGGACTCCGGTGAGGGTGAAGTGTTTCGCTTTATGCAGGGTTTGTCGCATTTTTTTCTCCTTTTTGTGCGTTTATTTGTCGCTTTGTTAGGTTAGACACGCGGGGAAGAAAAAGGTTTAGAAAATCCTCCCTGAATTTGTGGGTAGATCAAACGGGATCTACCCGCTTTTACCCTTAACCATTTATTGACTTTTTCGTCCATTCAGGATAGGTGAATGGGCAATGGAAATTATTACCCTGACAAGCGGCAGCAAGGGAAACGCCGTTTACATCGCGTCGAAATCGGCAGAGATCCTGGTGGATGCCGGGCTTTCCGCAAGAGAGATTGAAAAGCGGCTGCGCGCGATGGGAAAATCCCCGGAAAACCTGTCGGCGATTCTTGTAACCCATGAGCATATCGACCATATTCGTGGTGTGGGGCCCCTGTCCCGCCGCTATAAAATCCCTGTCTATGTGACAGAGCGCACCTTTCAGGCGGCCGAAAAGACCGTGGGCCGGCCCGCCGGGATAACCTGCGTGGATGCTGATACTCCTTTTGAAATTGAAGACCTCTGGTTCAGTCCCTTCCAGATTTCCCATGACGCCGTGGAACCCCTCGGGTTTGCCATCACGGACGGGGAAATCAAGGCCGGTATCGCGACCGATCTCGGGGTAGTGACTCACCTTGTCAGGGAAAATCTCAGGGGTGTGAATGTTGCGATTGTTGAGGCCAATCATGATACCGATATGCTCCTCGACGGCCCTTATCCCTGGGACTTGAAACAGCGAATCAAGGGGCGGGAGGGGCACCTTTCAAATGTCAGCTCCGCCAAACTTGTAGAGACGATTTTTCACGCCGATTTGCGAAAAATTGTCCTCGCGCATCTCAGCGAGGTCAACAACCGGCCCGCCAAGGCGCGGGAATGTCTGCTTGAAAGAATCGGGCGGCGGATTGACGCGGAACGGGTTGTTGTCGCCCGGCCTGACCGGCCGGTCCGGGTTCTGTAGGAAATTAAAGAGGGAAAAAATGATAAAACGATATACACGTGAGGAAATGGGAAGGCTTTGGACGGACGAAGCGAAATATGCCGCGTGGCTTGAAGTGGAAATAGCCGTCTGCGAGGGCTGGAACCGCCTTGGCGCCATTCCCGATGCCGACCTGAAAACAATTCAGGAGAAGGCGCGTTTTGACGTGGCGCGTATCCTTGAACTGGAAAAAATGACCCGCCATGACGTCATTGCCTTTGTCAGCGCCGTCGCGGAAAATGTGGGTGAGGCGTCACGGTTTATCCACCTCGGCGTGACCTCTTCGGATATTCTGGATACGGCCTTCGCGCTGATGCTGAAGCGGGCCGCGGCTGTCATCCTCAAGGATATTGATGCCCTGATGGATACCCTGAAACGCCGCGCGTATGCGTTTAAGGAGACGCCCCAGATGGGACGCTCCCACGGCATCCACGCGGAACCCATTACATTTGGGCTCAAACTGGCCCTCTGGTACGCGGAGATGGCGCGGAACAGGGCCCGCTTCACGCAGGCACTCGAGGATGTCGCCGTTGGTAAGATTTCCGGCGCGGTGGGGACCTTTGCCAATGTTGACCCGGCGGTGGAGGCCTATGTGTGTGAAAAGCTCGGGCTGAAGCCGGCACCGATTTCAACGCAGATTATCCAGCGGGACCGGCACGCGCATTTTTTTACCACCCTTGCCATTCTCGCCGGGAGTATGGAAAAAATCGCGACAGAGATACGCCACCTCCAGCGTACCGAGGTCCTCGAGGCGGAAGAGCATTTTGCCAGCGGGCAGAAGGGGTCATCCGCCATGCCGCACAAGCGGAACCCTGTGGGATCAGAAAATATCAGCGGCCTCGCGCGGCTGATAAGGGGATACGCGCAGGCTGCCCTCGAAAACATCCCTCTGTGGCATGAGCGGGACATCAGCCACTCCTCGGTGGAGCGCGTGATTGCGCCGGATGGATGTATCCTTATAGATTATATGCTCAAGCGCCTGACGGCTATCCTCGAAAACCTGATTGTCTATCCCGACAGGATGCTCGAAAATCTGAACCGAACCCATGGCCTCATCTATTCTCAGCGTGTCCTGCTTGCCCTGGTGGACAAAGGGATGAAGCGGGATGATGCCTATGTCATGGTGCAGCGCAACGCCATGAAGGCGTGGGAAGGGGGACGGGATTTCAAGACTCTCCTGAAAGATGACCCGGAAATAGACCGATATCTTAATGAAAGCGAGATTGACGCCCTCTTTGATATCGCCTGGCACCTGAAGCACGTGGATACCCTCTTCAAGCGGGTTTTCGGGGATTCCAGCGCATGAAAGAGCTTGGGCCGATGGGGGAGCAGGTCCTGATATCGGTGGGAATTTTTCTCCTGTTTGTCGGAATTGCCTGGCTTGTTCGGGCCGTGATAACCCGATGGATCACCCGCCTGGTGTCAAAAACCGCGACGGCCCTTGATGACCGGATCATCGCGCTTATCAGGAAACCTGTCTTTTATATCATCATTATTTATGGGCTGGACTATGCTATTGACAGATTGTCCCTGCATAACAGAATCATGCCTGTTATCCATGATGCTCTCTTTGTCGTGGGCGTTGCCCTGGTTGCGTATGTTGTCCATGGTGTCCTGAATAACCTGATTGGCTGGTATGGCGAGAGGATTGAGGGAAAAGAGGCCTCCAGAACGCTGGTTCGGGAGTTTATTCCCCTGACCCAGCGTATCAGCAGCATCTTTGTCTTTACCATTGCTGTTATTACCGTGTTCAAATATTTTAACTATGACGTCTGGTCCCTGATCACGGCCCTCGGGGTTGGGTCTCTTGCCATTGGCCTGGCCGCGAAAGAGACCCTTACCAACATCATCTCCGGGTTTTCCATCATGCTGGACCGGCCGTTTCGTCAGGGAGACAGGATTAAACTGGCCAACGGTGATATTGGGGATGTTCAGGAGATAGGTATGAGAAGCACGCGGATCAAGACCTTTGATAATACGATTCTTGTGGTTCCCAATACAACGCTGGTCAACGCGAGCCTTGTTAACTACTGTTATCCCGATTTCAAGGTAAAGGCGCGGGTCAGGGTTGGCATCGCCTATGGCAGCGATATCGACCGGGCAAAGGAAATCATGCTGGCGATCGCGAAAGAGGTTCCCGATATCCTGAAAGACCCGCCGCCCAGCGTCTATTTTACCGAATTCGGGGATTTCAGCCTGAACCTCCTGATGATTTTCTGGGTAGGAGAATATACCCGGATGCTCGATGCCCAGGACAGTGTCAATACCATGATTCACGAACGGTTTGCCCGTGAGGGGATTGAGATTCCTTTCCCCGTTCAGAGCGTTTTTCTGAAAAAGTGATATCCGCAGGGTCCTTCCCCTACCATCGCTTCAGTGATTATCTCAAGAAAACCTTCGGGGAAAAGGTCTATCGCGTCCCTGTTCACGCCCGATTTACCTGCCCCAACCGGGATGGCACAAAAGGAACAGGGGGATGCGTTTACTGTGACGCCTACGGCTCTGCCGCGCCCTTTGTCCGGGAGGCCCTCTCCATCAAAGAACAGATTGTTCAAGGAAAGGAAAGGGTCCTTAAAAGATACAAGGCAAGGAAGTTCATTGTTTATTTCCAAGCCTTTACAAATACCTATCAGACACCCCGCATCCTGAGGGAAATTTATGAACAGGCCGTGGGGGAGGCGGGAATGGTCGGGGTGGCGATTGCGACCCGCCCGGATTGCATCGACCGTGAAAAGCTCGATATCATCCGCGATGTTTTTCAGGGCCATCAGGTCTGGATGGAATACGGGCTCCAGAGCGTTCATAAAACCAGCCTTGACTGGATGCGGCGGGGGCACGGTGTGGCGGCCTTCACGCGCGCGGTTGAAATGACACGCGCCTATCCGTTTCGCGTCTGCGCCCATATTATCTTCGGCCTGCCGGTGGAAACAAGGGAAATGATGCTCGAAACTGTCGATTTTCTCTCGGAAACAGGGGTGGATGATATCAAGATTCACATGCTGCATATCCTGAAAGGGTCTCTCCTTGAAGAGATGTATCAAAAAACCCCCTTTCCCCTGCTGGATCGGGAAACCTATATTTCCATTGTCTGCGACGCCATCGAGCGCCTGCCGGAATCAGTGGTGGTGCAGCGCCTCACCGGAGACGCGCCGGTTGGCCGGCTTGTCGCC
>JANTFN010000181.1 GCA_024763435.1 Thermodesulfobacteriota bacterium
TCCGGTTGCAGTGGGGACACAGATAAATTTTATCGGCTCTCTGAACCTGATTGAAGAGTTGGGGCGGGATATTCATGTGGCATCCCTGGCATATTTCCTCTTTGACGTAGGAAACGGCAACACCGCCGCGTTTTTCCACCAGGGTTTTGTATTTTTTAAGAATATCTTTCGGAATGGTCTCCGCGAGTTTGTCCCTTTTTTCGAGGAGCGCACTAAGGGTATCGGGCAGGTGAACGATGTCGTCTTCGAGGAGGGCCTTTTTTTCTTCAAGGGCCTTCTTTTCTTCCTTAAAGGTTTTTTCTGTGTCTTTTATGGCCTCCCGAAGCTTGTCGATGGCATCAAGGTGTTCCAGAATTTCTACTTCAAACTTGGCAATCTTTTCTTTCAGGTGGTCAATTTCCAGAAGAAACGCCTGATATTCTTTGTTGGTTTTGACCTCATGAAGCTGGCCCTGTATTTTTTCAATCTTCTCGCCAGCTGCCTCGAGCGCCCTCTCTTTTTGCCGGCGTTCCTTTTCGAGATTATCAATCCGGGCGACTTCTTCTTCGAAGGCCTCCACGCGTTGCGTAATCTGGTCTGTAAGGTTAGCAATTTCAGCGGGATATGTTTCTTTCTGAAATTTCTGCGCGCGAATTCGGGTGTCAACTTGCTGTAACTGGACGAGATTGCGTAGTTGTTCTTTCAATCGTCTTCTCCTTTTAAAATGGGGGTCAGAGGATTTTCCTCTGCCGTGCTTTTGAAAATTTTTAGTTCCCTGTCAAGCCCTTTTTCAACAAGCCAGGTCTCGAGCAGGTTCGAAAATATTTTTTCCGTGGCAAAATGCCCGCAATCAATAACAGGCAATCCCAGAGACTGCGCGGCCTGGGCATCATGGAATTTTACGTCTCCCGTAACATAAACATCCGCCACGCGGGCCGCTTGTGGGATAAAAGAGGCGCCACTCCCCGTGCAGATGGCAACGGTTTTAACCGGGCCGTCCGGGATCCCTGTAATGTTTGCCGTTTTTGTATCAAAGGCCCTGTAAACGTTTTTAATAAAAACAGACCACGAACAGGGCGGAGACAGCCGGCCCACCCGGCCGAATCCCGTGTGGGTATCAGCGATATAAAGCGGGTAGATATCATAGGCGGGGACCTCATAGGGATGCGCTTCCTTCAGGGCCCGCAGGCCTTTTTTCAGTGTGGTTTCAGAAAAAAGAACCTCGATTCGGCGTTCATCTACGTGATTCAGGCCCCCTTTCTCGCCGATGAAGGGGGTGCTTTTTTTACCCGGCAGGAAGGTTCCCACCCCTTTTGCGAGGAAGGCGCATTTTTCATAGGGGCCTATTTTCCCGCCCCCCGCGTTGAACAGGGCGGAAAGGACGGCCTCTTTGTGGGTTTCCGGGACAAAGGTTACGAGTTTGAACAGGCTGCCGGATGGCGGAGAAGGAATCATGACGGAAGTATCCGAAAGTCCCAGGAGGCTGGCCGCATAGTCATTCATGCCGCCCTGGGCCTTGTCAAGATTGGTATGCATGCTGTAGACACAAATATCCCGTTGCAAGAGGCGTTGAATTATCTTTCCCTTTCCCTTGTGGGTCTGAAGCGAGGTAAGGGGGTGAAAGAGAAAGGGGTGATGGGACACAATCATTTTCGCCTTCAGGGCCTCGGCTTCCTCAAGAACCCTTTCAGTAACATCGAGGCACAAAAGGATGGATTCGATATCGCGGGTCGGGTTTCCGACCTGAAGACCTGATGCGTCCCATGATTCTGAAAGGGAGAGTGGGGCCCATGCCTCAAACTGGCTGATCAATCCCCGAATTTTCACACCCTGTCGGCCTCCAAAAGAAAAAGCCGAGTATTAACCCGGCTTTCCCCCTTAACTTTTTGCTCCTTCGAGCTTATTCCCATTCCGAAAATTTTATACCAAGCCATCTTTCCCACCTGTTTTTTGGTGGGCCCACCAGGGGTCGAACCTGGGACCTACCGGTTATGAGCCGGTGGCTCTGCCAATTGAGCTATGGGCCCTCTTATTGTATTAACCTAAAACCATTTTCCCTTTTCGTCAAGATCGTTCACAGTTCAAGAAAGCTTTTTAATCGGACAACCCGGCTGGGGTGCCGCAGCTTGCGAAGGGCTTTCGCCTCAATTTGACGGATTCGCTCCCGGGTGACCTGGAAATTCTGTCCGACCTCCTCCAGGGTATGGTCGTATTTTTCCCCGATGCCGAACCGCATTCTCAGGACCTTTTCTTCCCTCGGGGTGAGGGTTGCGAGGACTTTGCGGGTTTGCTCGGAAAGGTTGGTGTCAATCAGGGATTCCATGGGTGAGGTTACTTTTTTGTCTTCGATAAAATCGCCAAGGTGGCTGTCTTCTTCTTCGCCCACGGGTGTTTCGAGCGAGATGGGTTCCTTGGCAATTTTCAAAACATTCCTGACCTTTTCAAGCGGCATTTCCATCTTATCTGCAATTTCCTCGGGCAGGGGTTCTCGGCCGAATTCCTGAACAAGCGCCCGGGAAACCCGGACTATTTTGTTGATGGTTTCAATCATATGGACGGGAATCCGAATAGTTCTCGCCTGGTCGGCAATTGCCCGCGTAATCGCCTGCCGTATCCACCAGGTTGCGTAGGTGCTGAATTTATATCCCCGCTGGTATTCGAATTTTTCAACTGCCTTCATCAGTCCGATGTTACCTTCCTGAATCAGGTCCAGAAACTGAAGCCCGCGATTGGTATATTTTTTAGCGATACTTACCACGAGCCTGAGATTCGCGCGGATCAGGGTATCTTTGCCCGCTTCTGATTCCCGTTCGCCCCGGTTGATACTGGAAATGACTTCTTTCAACTGGCTGAAGCGGCAGCCTGTTTCCCTTTCAATTTCCCGAACCCGCTGAAGGATAACCGTTGCCTCGACCCGCATGGTTTCAAAGGCCTCGGCGGTCAGCTTTTTCCGCTTGAGAAAATTTTTCAGCTTTTCAGGTTTACTGCGAAATTTATAAAAATCCTGTATCATCTTCTGCGGGGACATGATCAAGCGGGCCTCATAGGTAATAAGGCTTTTTTCTTCCTTTCTGAGCTGCCGGTTGTATTCGCGCAATCTCATGACGATTTTCATGACGATGTGATATTTCAGGGCCATCCGGTCGATGATGCGGTACATGGACAGTTTTTTACGCCTTATTTTTGCCCGGACAGGTTTAACAGGGAGGCCTTGTTTCAGGGTATTGAACTCTTCCACGTAGAGGGATTCCATGTCCCGGTCATGTTTGCGAAGCTGATTGACGTATTTCAGAAATTTCTCTTTAATTTCCTCTCTGATCTCCGGTTCGGTTTCGTCTTCATCGATGAGGTCTGTGATATTTCTGACATCAATATCGCCTCTTTCAAGTTTTTCCCCAAGGACAAGTGCTGCCTGAACGGCCACATAGGTCGATAAAGCAATATTCCGGACGAGATTTTTACCTTTTTCTATTCGCTTGGCCACGGCAATTTCACCATCGCGAGAGAGCAGCGAGACAGCACCCATTTCCCTTAGGTAAAGCCTGACGGGATCGGTGCTCCGGAAATCACTGTCAAGGATACGTTCGAGCTGCTCATCCTGAGTAGATTCTTTTTTAACAATTTTGATGGCCTGTTGCCTGTCCACCACATCAATATCCATTTCTCCGAACATCATGAGAAGCTCATCAATCTGTTCCGAGGAGAAAACATCCGAGGGTAGGAGATCATTGACCTCATCAAAGGTCAAATATCCTTTTTCCTTTCCCAGGGAAATTAATCTCTTGACTTCATCTACCTTTTGTTTTTCCATACCTCTCCCTCGTTATCTCTCAGGATTTGATGCTGTCAATTTATGACGATAGGTTTGTTTGATTTCCCGACGCTGTTTTAAAAGGGCCAGCGTTTCCTGGTAATTTCCACTGTTTTCCATTTTTTTAATCTCTTCGTCAAGCACGGCGATTTTTTCCTGACTTTCCCGGGCGTAAAGGATATTCACGCTATCTCTGAACGCCTTTTTTGTCTGGGATTCATCAGGCACCGGAAGCGTATCCATAATGAGGCGGGAAAAAACAGCCTGAGTTTTTTCCTCCAGGGTTTGAATGAAGGAAGAAGTGTCCACGCTGCCGTGTTTTTTAATTTCCTTTAAAATTGATGTTCCTATCAATTGCAGATTTTCATCCTTGAACATCCCCAAAATACCTTTTCCCGAAACCTCTTCGGCCAAATCGGGGTACTGTATCAGGGATTTCAGTACCATCTCCTCCGGGTCTTCCATTTTCCCCCGCGGTAGCTGTGCCTTGGTCAAACCCGACGAACCCGAATATTGGCCCCGCTTTTTCACACGCAAACCATAACTTCTGTCAGAATTCCTTATTATATCATATAATATTTCTTTTTGCAACCCTAAAATTTCGCCTGTCTGTTTGAGATAAAGATCAAGGCGTACCTTGTC
>JANTFN010000182.1 GCA_024763435.1 Thermodesulfobacteriota bacterium
CCGCGTGTGTCAGCTGCAGCCCCTTCATTAAAACTCCGAGCGCCGTTTCAGGGAGGCAATAAGCGTCCGTGAATCGACAAATTCAATATCGCCGCCAACGGGAATTCCCTGGGCAAGACGCGTAATTTTCACATTGAAAGGGGCCAGGCGTTTCTGGAGATAAAGCGCGGTAGTCGTCCCGGGGGCATCGGGATTGGTCGCGATAATCACCTCTTTGACCGGTTCTGTCTTCAGGCGCATGAGCAGTTCCTCAATATGCAGGGTATCAGGTCCCTTGCCCTGAAGCGGATCAAGGTGCCCATGAAGGACATGGTACAGCCCACGATAACCGCCGGTCAGTTCAATGGCAATCAGGTCGCTGGGGTCTTCCACGACACAGATGAGGTGTTCATCCCTTTTGGGATTCCGGCAAATACCGCAAAGCCCCGCGTCCGCCAGGTTAAAGCACTTTTTACAAAGGCGAATGTCATCCTTGACGCCCATAACGGCCGTTGCAAGCTCTTCACAATAGGAACGCGGCGCGTTAAGGATATGAAACGCCATGCGCGTGGCGCTTTTCCGCCCGATACCGGGAAGTTTCCCCAGTTTTTCGATAAGCCGGGAGACAGGAGCTGGATAGGGGTCCACAGTCCTTCCCCTAAAAGAGGCCGGGGATAGACATCCCTCCGGTCACCTTCTTCATCTCTTCCGCCATCATTTCCTGCGCCCTTCTCAAGGCATCATTAACCGCCGCCAGCACCAGGTCCTGAAGCATTTCGACATCCTCGGCATCTACCACATCGGGTTCAATCAGGATGGAAAGGATTTCCTGTTTTCCGTTGGCCTGTACCCGCACCATACCGCCGCCGGCGCTCCCCTCAACCATTTTCTGCGCCAGTTCTTCCTGTACCTGCGCCATTTTTGCCTGCATTTTCTGTGCCTGTTTCATAATATCCGTTAGTTTCGGGCTCATTATTTCTTCTCCTCCGATTTATTATCTATTTTTTTTATTTCAATCAGCTTCCCCTCAAGAATTCCGAGGGCCTCTCTTACCGCGGGATGGTCAGCCACGCTGTTTGACCGCGGTTTTTCCAGTGTCTTTCCGGTCTCAGGGATGTCTGCCCCCAGGGCAGGACGCTCCCCCTCTTTTAAAATAAGTTCCTTAACCTCCCGCCCTGTAAAGGCCTTCAGGAGGGATTTAATCTGACTCTTTTTTTCCAGCCCCTGCAAAAGTTTCATGGAAAAATCGCCGGGGGGAAAAAGAATCACGGCTGCCTCTCCCTCCCACTGAAATCCCACCGCGTTTTCAAGCTGGGCCGCAAGGGGCATGGCCTTCTCTCTGACAAAGGAAAGAAAAGCCGAAAAGTCCCAGGATTCTCCCGGACTGGCCTCCCGTTCCGGCGCTTCTTTCACAGGCGCGGGCTTAATTTCCACATCCTTTTTTACAGCGGGCTGCGTTTCAGGCGTTTCTTTTATCTTTTTCACCGCCGGGGCCGCCGGCACAGGTTTTCCCCCGAGAGCCTTCTCGAGGCGGCCTATCAGGGAATCCATGGAAACCACCTGCGCGATATGCACTGCCTTCAACAGGGTGGCCTCAAGCCCAATCCGGGCGTAGTCACTGTTCAGGACAAATCGTTCCCGCTCATGAAAAATCCGGAGCCACTGTTCGATCTGCTCCAGGGAAACCGTGCGAACGGCCTCCCGCATCTCCTGAATTTCTTCCCCCGGCCGTTCCATGGCCACATCCTTCTCTCCCGAAATCTTCAACATCAGGAGGTCGTGAAGAAAAAAAAGGAAAGATCGGTAAAAATAATTGAGATCCATACCGGAATCGATAAGGCCATTAACAAGAGACAGAACCCCCTCCGCCTCCCCATCCCGGATACATTGGGTCATTTGCAGCATAATAGAACTGTCCAGCACGGAAAGGACCGATCGGGCATTATCAATGGTAATTTTTTGGTCTTCAGCGATGAGCATCAGCTGATCCAGGACCACTTCCGCGTCACGCAGGCTTCCCGTTGCCTCCCGGGCCACGAGCATCAGGGCCTTCTCATCGGCCGTAAACCCCTCGCTTTCAACAATCCGTTTCAAATGGGCCACCATGGACTGAAAGGGAATTCTCCTGAAATCGTACCGCTGACAGCGGGAAAGGATGGTCGGAGGAATTTTATTGACCTCGGTGGTCGCGAGGATGAAAATAACATGGGCCGGAGGTTCCTCAAGGGTCTTTAACAGGGCGTTAAACGCGCTCTTCGACAACATGTGGACCTCATCAATAATATAAACCTTGTAACGGACACTTACGGGGAGATAGGCCACTGTTTCCTTGAATTTCCGTATTTCATCCACCCCGTTGTTGGACGCCCCGTCAATCTCATGGATATCGAGATTTGTCCCATGAGAAATCTCCCGGCACGCGGGGCACGTACCGCAGGGCTCGGGGGTAGGCCCCT
Organism: Thermodesulfobacteriota bacterium; assembly: GCA_024763435.1. Taxonomy (GTDB): domain Bacteria; phylum Desulfobacterota; class S145-22; order S145-22; family S145-22; genus JANTFN01. The sequence continues at coordinate 2,436 of JANTFN010000182.1, forward strand.
TTTCGCAATTGAGGGATTTCGCGAGAATCCGCGCGACCGACGTCTTGCCAACGCCGCGCGGTCCGCAAAACAAAAGGGCATGCGCAACCCGATTCTGCCCGATGGCATTTGCCAGGGTTTTGGTAATCACCTCCTGGCCGACAACATCGCTGAATGTCTGGGGACGCCACTTTCTCGCGAGGACAAGATAAGACATACTGCTCTACCCGTTAAAAAGGTGAATCGACTGGATAGTCAGGCACCCCTGCGGCACACCTAAGGGTCCACTACCGCTGCTTCCTTCCGGACCTGACGGAATTCGCGGGCTTACGTTGCGCAGGACCCGACTATCCAGGCCATTCACCCATGATAATTTCTGGCGGAGAGAGAGGGATTCGAACCCTCGGTACCCGGAGGGTACACACGATTTCCAATCGTGCTCCTTCGGCCAACTCGGACATCTCTCCATTATAACACCCGGCGCCCCGCGATTCGCGGCGGCACCCCCCTGTAACCATGGCGGAGAGAGAGGGATTCGAACCCCCGGAGCACAGAAGCGCTCAGTTGATTTCGAATCAACCGCCTTCGACCATCTCGGCCATCTCTCCGTACCATTCGCCGCTTCTTTATCATATCCGGGCGGAAGGTGTCAATTCACTGCCGCAAAATAACCGGCAGGAAGCGGGCTGTTATTTCAATTCGATGGCGGGTTGAAATATCGCGGCAAGTATACTATGTTGGGAAAGGTAGAAGGTAGAAGGTAGAAGGTAGAAGGTAGAAGGTAGAAGGTAGAAGGTACAGAGGTCACGGAGAAAACAACGATAAAGGCAAAAAGACAAATCATCACTCAGAAAAATACTCATCCATTAAATTGAATAGAGAAATCACATTAAAATGAAACCGGTTTATCCCTTTTCCGCTATTGTCGGCCAGGACGGCATGAAGAAGGCTCTGCTGCTGACGGTTATCGAGCCCTCGATTGGCGGTATCCTGATTCGGGGACAGCGGGGCACGGCAAAGAGTACCGCGGTCCGCGCCCTCGCCCATTTGCTTCCCGCCCTTGAAGTTGTCGCGGGCTGTCCCTATCATTGTCATCCTGCGGATCCCGACCTGATGTGCGGTGACTGCCTGAAACGGTTCCGAGAGTCCGGAGAACCCCTCCCCGCCACGGTTCGGGAAACACGGGTTATCGAACTCCCCATCGGCGCCACGGCCGACCGGGTCATCGGCACGCTGGATATGGAAAAGGCGCTTCGCACGGGGGCCCGCTCTTTTGAACCCGGTATCCTCGCGGAGGTGCACCGCGGATTTCTCTATGTGGATGAAATTAACCTGCTGCCCGACCACCTTGTGGATCTTCTGTTAGACGCCGCAGCCATGGGAACCAATTACGTGGAACGGGAGGGCATCTCCTTCTCGCACCCCAGCCGTTTCGTCCTCGTAGGCACGATGAACCCGGAAGAGGGAGAACTACGCCCGCAACTGATGGATCGATTCGGCCTGTGCGTGGAGACAGGCGGCATCACGGAGCCCGCCGCGCGACGGGAGGTTATCCTCCGCCGCATCGCCTACGACAGGGACCCGGCGGCATTTTCCGGGCACTGGAAAAAGGCGGATGAGGCCCTGCGCGGGGATATTATGCGGGCCCGAGAACGTCTGAAGGGGCTGGTGCTTTCTGAAAATGCCCTCAATATTATCTCTCGCATCTGTTCAGACCTAAAAATCGAAGGGCATCGCGGGGATATTACGATCGCCAAGGCCGCCACTGCCCTCGCCGCTTATTACGGACACCTCGAAATCCTTCAGGACGATGTCAGGGAGGCGGCCATCCTGGCCCTGCCCCACCGAATCAGGCATTCCCTGATGGATGACGAGGCCAGTTTCTCCGTGGAAACCATTGACAAGGCCCTTGAAAACATGAACCGGGACACGCTTGCCCCGGAAATTACCCCACCTTCAGAAAAAAAAAAGGGTAAAGCCGGCACTGCCCCCT
>JANTFN010000183.1 GCA_024763435.1 Thermodesulfobacteriota bacterium
GCGGTATCTCCCGAGATATACCAGGGCTTCCGTTCAAAATAGGTCTGATATTTCTCTTCATTTTTCCAGATCCGCCGCATCATATTGGGCCATCCCGCCTCGACGGCCAGTTCCCCCATTTGATTTGGAGGAAGCGGATTACCCTTTTCATCCACAACCGCCGCTTTTACCCCCGGGAAGGGTTTCCCCATGGAACCCGGTTTAATATCCATCGACGGATAATTGCTTATCATCATCATCCCCGTCTCCGTCATCCACCAGCAATCATGGATATTCAGGTTTAAAACCTTCTTGCCCCAGTAAACAACCTCGGGGTTCAGGGGTTCCCCCACACTCAGAATCAACCTCAGGCTGCTTAAATCATATTGACGGGCAATATCATCCCCCGCCGCCATGATAATACGAAAGGCCGTAGGGGCGCTATACCACACGGTAATCTTGTAATCCTGGATAACCTTATACCATTTATGGACATCAAACCGTCCGCCCCTGATAAAATTATCCACGCCGCACAACCAGGGGGCAAACGCTCCATAAACCGTTCCCGTCACCCAGCCCGGGTCTGCCGTCGTCCACAGGACATCGCCATCCCTCAAGTCAACCGCCCATCGCGCCGTGGCAAGATGCCCGATCATGTCATTATGGACATGAATTACCCCTTTCGGCTTGCCCGTGGAGCCCGAGGTATACATCAGATAAAGGGGGTCCTCCCGGTCAACCCATTCAATATCCAGCTCATACGAGGCCGCCGCCATTTCCTTTTCCCACGACACCTCTCCCATGCGCAGTCTCATATTCTGCGACCCCACAAGGATAACGTGTTTGAGATGGGGAAGCTGTCGAATAGGGATGCGATTGACCATCTCCGGTGTCGTAACAATCGCCACCGCCTCGCTGTCCTCCAGCCTGTCCTTCACGGCACTTTCCATAAAGGCCTCGAAAAGCGGCCCGAAGATAGCGCCGATCTTGGCACAGCCCACGAACGCCACATAAAGCTCAGGCGCGCGCGGCATGAAGATAAAAACCCTGTCCCCCTTTTTGATGCCGAGCTTTCTCAACACATTGCCAAACTTGTTGCTGAGATCCCGCATCTGCCGATAAGTCAACCGCTCCTTACGGGTATCATCATCAAAAATAAGCGCGTATTTTCCGGCATACTGGGGATCCTCTGCCTTTCTGTCAATCGCCTCATAGGCGATATTAACCTTTCCCGTCTCCGACCAGGAAAAAGACTTTTCCCAGTCTTCCCATCGAAATGTCTTTTGAGCCGCCGCATAATCAGGCATATTTGCCTGTTTGTCCTGCGCCGGAATAATATCAGACTTCATAAATCAACTCCTTTCTAATGTCGGATTAAAGGGGCCCGTGCATAGGCATTTCCATCTCCCGATACCGGCTCGTAAGATCAATTGCCTCCTGCTCCCTGACCTCAAAAACCGGGATTACCTCAAATCGAACAAGCCCGCCAAACATCAAAAGCAGTGCCGCGATATCTCTTGTATCCTCCGCATTGATAACCGCCATGATAAGATTTTTCCCAACGGCGGAATAGCGATTGACAATTTCCAACCCTCTCGGGGGGTTTTCATAAACCTCCTTCGCGCGCTGCGCGACTCGGGCCGCCTCTGCAAACTGGTACCTTCCTAAAAGAACAAACTTCATAACCTCCTCCTTTTCACGTTACAGGTCGTTGCTTTAAAATCCTGACTCTGCTTTTTAAGCGGAGCCGTCACTATCAGTATATTTCAAAATCTTCAAGTGTCAAACAAGAATAAAATATTTTTCACATAACAAACGACCCCCACTGCAACAAGCAGCGGGGTATCAAATCAGATTAAGATATCTTCGATACCGCAAGCGGCGAGAAATACGATTCTGAAAAATTAAAAATTCTGATGCATATGCAGCGATCTGCCGACAAAATTCAGGAACTTCTTATGCCGTGGACTTACCGTTTCCAAATGATGGTAAACAATTATTTTTATACCATCCTCAATAAAAATCCACACAAGGCAATAAGCCCATATAAACCCTATATATGACCAAGGTATTGGAGCAACAAACAGGCCAAGGCCGGCAATGAGGGCCGCCACAATTTGCGTGCCGAGAATTGTAAAAAGAAGAATTCTTGAAGGAAAGGGTTTTGATAAAAAAGAATGCTTGGTACGGGCGACAAACAAGGTCATATGGCCAGCCACAGCCAGCTTTAAAAATATCACCGTCTGCAACTCAGCAACACCTAAGTTGAACCATGTTTTTACAATAACCAAAAGCGCAAATGTCTCAATGACACCAACGCCCCCCAATACCGAGGCAATTGTTAAAACCCGCTTCATGTTCCAACGTACAGGTTTTTTGTCAAGCCAGGTGTTATCTTTCGCAATCGTCATAATAGGCAAATCATTTAAAAGCGCCAACAAAATAATCATCACCGCAGTCATGGGATAGAAGTTATAGACAATCATGGCCAATACCATAAAAACCATAATTCGCATTGTCTCCGTGATACGGTAAATTGCATAAGAATTCATTCGTTCAAATATTCGCCGCGCCTCCTCTACCGCTCGGATAATGACACTTAATCCTGGCGAAGTTAACACCAAATCTGCCGCTGCACGGGCCGCATCTGTTGCCCCGGACACAGCAATTCCCACGTCAGATTGTTTAAGCGCAGGGGCATCATTAACACCGTCTCCGGTCATCCCGACCAAATGGTCGTGAGCCTGCAAGGCCTTAACAATACGATATTTATGTTCCGGAAAAACCTGGGCATACCCGTCAGCCTTTTCAATTCGCTTAGCAATTTCAGAATCTTTCACATGAACATCCAGCCCTTCTCCGAGTTCATCAGCGGGGAGGATATTCTTCCCCATACCCAGCTCACCTGCAATCTCCCGGGCAATCGCCACGTTATCTCCGGTCACCATCTTTACCTTAACACCATGCTCGTTTGCCCTGGCAATCATGTCGTCCGCATCTTCACGAGGCGGATCAGACATGGGTAATAATCCCGCAAAAACCCAGTTTTCCCCATCGTCACTTTGGGCAACACCCAGTGTGCGATACCCTTTAGAAGCAAAACTATCAACGGTTTCTTCTACTTTGGCTTTTGTATTATTGCCATCCATCCGGCTCATCGACAAAATAACCTGGGGTGCCCCCTTTACCACATGCAACCTTTTTCCAGCGTCATCTACAACCGTCGCTTCAGTTCGTTTATTAACAGGGTCGAAAGGAACAAATTTTTCCTGCTTATAATTGTTCAAGGCTGAAGGGGAATCAAGCGCCTGGACAACAGCCATATCAATCGCATCCTGATTCTCAGGCTTACACGCAAGGGATGCCAGCAAAACAAGCCCCTGGGCGTCAATATCAGGGGAAAAAGTGACAGGGTCACCAAGGGTTAGTTTGTTTTGAGTCAGGGTTCCTGTTTTATCTGAGCAAAGAACATCAATTCCCGCAATTTCCTCAATGGCCTCCAATCGCGAGACAATGGCCTTAAGCTTTGAAAGCACGACTGCCCCGACGGCCATCGTAACTGAAAGGACAGCAGGCATGGCAATCGGGATGGAAGCGACTGTGAGAATCAGGGCAAATTGCGCCAACTCCAGCAAAGGCTGCTTTCGATAAAGGCCTAAAATGATAATAACCGCGACTAAGGCAAGACAAACATAAATCAGGAAATCACCAATCGTTAAAACTGCTTTCTGGAAGTGCGATACATTCTTGGCCGTAGAAACAAGCTGAGCTGTTTTGCCAAAAAAGGTGTTCATCCCGGTCCCCGTCACCAGCCCCAGCATTTCTCCCTGTTTAACAATCGAACTGGAATAAATAACAGCACCGGATTTCTTGGTTACGGGTAAAGATTCCCCGGTAAGAGCGGACTGATCGATGCTTAAATAGTCACCATCGAACAGCTTCACATCCGCGGGAACAACATCCCCCAATCGAAGGCGAATCACATCCCCCGGCACCAGCTCCCGGGCCTCAATCTCACCCCACTTGCTATCCCTGAGTACCCGCGCTTTTAATGCCAAACCTTTTTTAAGCTGTTCGATGGCATTTCCAGCCTGGTATTCCTGCCAGAACTCTATGGCCGCATTGAAAATCAGCATGATTAAAATAATCGTGAGATCAGTCCAGTGCTTGACAGCAGCGGACAATATAGCCGCTATCTCTATCATCCAGGGAATGGGGCCCCAGAAGTTCAAGAGAAATTTTACAAGAGGCCGAACTTTTTTTCCGGCTATCTCATTAAAGCCATATTCATTGAGGCGATTTTTAACTTCCTGTGCCGAAAGCCCCGTTTTTTTTGATTTAAGCGTATGAAACAGGTCTTCTATAGAAGTATTT
>JANTFN010000184.1 GCA_024763435.1 Thermodesulfobacteriota bacterium
ACAGAGAGGGAGACATAGGAGAGGGTGTGCCCAATAACCGCAATGATGTCAGGATTTTCAATAAACTCCTGGGCGGCCTTTTCCCCTTCTGTAATGGAATCATGGTCATTTTTTTTGATAATGTTTATCTTCCTCCCGAGAACACCTCCCCCGGCATTTACCTCCTCTTTTGCCAGCTCAATTCCCTGCCATAAACTGCTGCCATATGTCGGCCCCAGGGCTGCGCCGATGAAGATGGGACCCCGGGACTTTTCAGCCCTTTTTGCCCTGCCTGGAGCCGAAGTGTCCGGGGAAGAACAAGAGAACAGCATAATGCTGAAAAAGACAATGGCGATTAAAACCCCTCCCGGTTGCTTCTTTACGTTTTTCATGCCAAGCTCCTATACCATCTGCCGTTTTGCAATCTGGTAAAAAAAACCTTTTTCGTCTTGTATCAGCGTATCATAGGTGCCGGTCTGTAAAATTTCTCCGTCCTGAAGGACATAGATACGGTCCGCTCTCATAATGGTACTCAAACGATGCGCTATGACAAGCCGCGTTACTTTTAAGGACTCAAGGCTCCTGCTCACGATATTTTGAGTTTCATTGTCAAGGGCACTGGTTGCTTCGTCAAAAAAGAGCAATCTCGGTTTTTTAACGATGGCACGGGCGATAATCAGGCGCTGGCGCTGTCCGCCTGAGAGCGTGCCTCCGCCCATTGAAATCACGGTGTTCATCTGCATGGGCATCGCCTGAATGTCCTCGGCAATCCCAACTTTTTTTGCGGCATCCCAGGCGTCTTCCAGTGACAGGTCTGAGGTTCCAACAATGTTCTTAAAGATACTGTCAGGGAAAAGAGCGGCATTTTGCAACACGACACCCATCTGTTTTCTCACTTCAGTAATATCCAGGGTTGACGCATCCTTGCCGTCATAAAAAAATGTTCCCGCCTCAGGCGTTTCAAATCCGAGGAGGATACGAAAAAGAGTCGATTTTCCCGAGCCTGATCCGCCGACAATGGCCACAAATTCGCCGGGCGCGGCCTGGATTGAAACGTCTTTGAGCACAAGGGGGCCATTCGGAACATACCTGAAGAAGATGTGGTTAATCTCAATATCCCCTCTCAGCTCTCCGGGAGACTCTTGGGTTTCATCTTTTTCGGGCAAAGATTGAAGAATCGGTTTTGCCCTTTCATACAGAGGGATGACATTCAGCGACATCATAAGCGCCATGGCCATTTGAATAGAGGCATTCTGGAAACTTGAATAGGCGGAAATAAAGGCCAGAAAACTTCCGGTTGATAAGGCATCCTGACGTTTCCATACGACCCAGGTAAAAAGCGTGATAAGGGCTACGACGGGAAGCATGGCGTTAAAGGACTGCAGCACATTGTTGATGATTCCTGATTTAAACGCGGCATCTTTTTTCCGGGCAAATTTTCCGGCCCAGACGGAAAAGGCCTTATCTTCTGTCCCGGAGACTCTCAGTTTTGTGATGCCTGTGATAAATTGCAGGACAAGACCCGAGAGTTTTCCCTCGATATCGAGAAGCCTTCTCTGATAGCGGAGTTGCAGGTAATTCGAAAACGCTATGAATGATATGGCAAGCCCCAGAAACCCGGTAGCAACGAGGGCCAGTTGCCAATCATAATAGAAAAGAATTCCAAGATTGAAAGAAGAGAAAATAAAGGTCAAAATTGTATTAACAGTAATGCCGGAAAGAATTTGACGAATCGCGCTGATTCCCATGCCGCGGCTTGCCAGATCCCCGGCCGTAAACCGCCTGAAAAAGGGCACGGGAAGCGAGATGAGTCTGTCCCATACCGCGGATTGAAGGTCTACATCTACCCGCCCTTCCATTCTGACGATGGCAATGCCTTTTGTGATATCAAAGAGGGTGGTTACAAAGGCGCATGTCAGCAGGATGGCAATAATCTGACCTAATTTGTTTTTCGAGGCCTCGGGGATGATGTTGTCAAAAATAAGCCCGGTTGCAAGCGGAATAAGTAGCCCCAGCAGGGCGCTCAATCCCCCCATCAAAAGGATCATGAGAAAGTCGCTTCGGCATCTTTTGACGCCAAATTTAAGCAGGCTCCACCCATTGAGTGCCTTGTTCGGGAGTGGCCGGTAAAAGCTGTAGGCCTGGGGCGAAATGCCGCTGGCTGCTTCGCGTGTTACTTTAATTTGTTCGCCTGTTTCAGGGTCGCAGAGGTGATATTTTCTGGCAGAAACCGGTATCAGGGCCAGGGGTTTTTCATCCTTAAATACCAGAAGGGGGCCACAATCATCCTTCCACCAGTTCCCGTCAAGGATAACCCCCCTTGTCTTAAATCCGGAAGACCGTGTAATAGTATCAAGTGTCAGCGTTTTGTTTGTTCTGAGCTGATTGGCAGGAACGAAAACAGGTATTTCCATAACGCTGCCGACCATCTGACAGGCGGCCAGCAGAGGAGATTCCCTGTTTTCTGTAACCCGGAATTTCGCGCTTTTTTTCGAGAAGATTGATGTTAACAGAGAATAGCTGTGTTTAATATCCGCCGTGTCTCTTTGCGCTTTACGCGTTAGCCGTTTGTTATCGTTTTCTTCTTTAAGCTTTATCTCCATGGCGATACATCGGCTGAAATAACCGTGAAAGCCCTTGAGAGACTCCCTGAATTTTCCAGACTGAATCAACTCATGGGTTGTCGTGCAGGAAAATTTATTTTTATCAGAATTTATAACAAACCAGGCATTTTGATGCAGCGGGAAATAAACCCCATCCGCTATTTCTTCCCAAGTGGTATTTCCCATCAGCAGCCAATTCCCCAATTCCTTTCGAACCCATTGCATCTTTTCACCGGAGGTTGCCTTGTCTCCCTTTTTAAGGGAAACGTCCTCGGGATCTCCGCATATTTTTATGGCATTTCTCGGCAGTAAAATATTGGCGCGCTGGATGCCGGTTATAAGCTTGCCAATCCATTTTGAAGCAACGTCTTCGATGAACTGGACCCCGGCATTGTCGGGGGAGGGCGCTAAAAGCTTGTCAAAGGAAATTTCTCTCAGCTTTGTGCCAAGGATCCCAATCGCGAGGAAGGAAATTTCGTATTCATCAAAGGTAGTATTTTTAATTCCGAAAAGGGTGCTCCCCGGTTCAAGACGACATACATGGAACCTTCTGTAATCTTTAAGGCCTTCTTCTTTTTTATCCTTTTTTATGACGAAGATATCAACTTGTCCCTCTTCGACAACCCAGAGATTCCCCGGTTGATTTATTTCAAGCGGTTTGCTCCCGCTGATTTGTAGCGTCTTTCCGTACTGCTTAATTTTTTTAAACGGTTCCATCGGGTACTCCGGCGTTATGCCGCCTTTATAAGCCCGGCATAAACGCCATCTTTTGACATAAGTTCCTCATGTGTTCCGCGTTCAACGACTTTCCCGGTTTTAAGAACAATAATTTCATCGGCGTCACGGATTGTGCTGAGCCGATGGGCAACAATAATACAGGTACAGCCTCGTTTTCTCAGATTATCGTCAATTATTTTCTCGGTTTGGGTATCGAGCGCGCTTGTCGCCTCGTCCATGATAAGAATTGAGGGATTAATTACCAGGGCGCGCGCTATTTCAATGCGCTGGCGCTGGCCCCCGCTGAAATTATCTCCGCCTTCTCCCATGAGGCTGTAGTATCCCCCCATGCGGCTTGCGATGTCGTCGTGAATGCAGGCATCTTTTGCCGCCCGCGTTACCTCAAGGTCCGTAATGGTTTCATCCCACATGGTAATATTATCCCTTACCGTTCCTTCGAACAGAAAGATATCCTGATCAACGAGGCTTAATGAGTTTGTCATGAGATAACGAGGAATTTTATGAAACGGCAACCCGTCATAGAGGATGTCGCCTGCCCAGGGTTCATATAGACCTGAAACAAGTTTGACAATCGTCGATTTTCCTGACCCTGAGCCACCGACAAGCGCAACCCGCGCGCCGGGCTTTAAGGTCAGGCTGAAATTTTCAATGAGAGGAGGGTCCAGTTTGCTATAACCAAAACTGATGTTTTTTATCTCTAAGGCGCCGGATAATTTAGATTTTTCCGAAAGCGTTGGCTCCGTCGTATCTCCTTTGGCGTTTTGCGGGGAAGGTGCGTCGAAGCGTTTATCCGTCTGGTAATTAAAGACATCATCAAGACGCGTCAAATAAGCCTTGGTATCCTGAAGAACGCCGCCAAGATTGACCATCTGGTTAAAAGGCTGTAAAAAACTCATCATCAGGCTTTGAAAGGCAACCAGCATCCCCATTGTTAAATAACCATCCATGACCCGCAGA
>JANTFN010000185.1 GCA_024763435.1 Thermodesulfobacteriota bacterium
ATGTGCGGTTTTCCTTTTTGCATAGGCGGGAAAAGTCCCGGAACTTCCCAGCCCCACAACCGCGAAACACCCCACCAGCAATATGAATAAAAATTTATTTCTTCGCATGAATAAGCCTTTTTACTCGATAACAATTACGTTAAAATGTTTCTTAAATTCTACTTTTGCTTTCTGTATGCCCAGAAGGATCTCATCTATCTGTTCAAAAACGCAGGAAAGCGCGAGGTTAAACGCAACAAGGTATGCGGTCATGTCTTTGGTTTCTTCCCCGTAAAGGAGGCCTTTCGTGAAATATTCCGCGAATATGTCCGGGGATTCCTCAGCACCAAGCATCGGAAAGGAGAGGGAAACATCACCCGCTTGAAGGCCCACAAGGATATTCCGCACCTTTTCCCCCAGTTTCAGCGTTTTTTCGGGGGTACATTCATGGTAAGGCCCCATTCCAAGCACCAGGAGCTTGTCACAGGCAAGCAGCCGTCCCGGAGAAACGAGTGTCGATTCCATAAATCTTCCCGAAATCTTCTGACGCCGGGCAAAGCGCGTAAGCCGGCCATTCAGCATCCAGTCAAGCGACCCCACCGCGCCCCGGAGAGGACGAACATCTTCGGGAAGAAAACAAACCGCGCATTGAGAATGGATTCTATAAAGGGGCTGTCGGGTAAGGACAATCTTCATGAATCTTCACCTGCCCCTGGAGGGGACAACCCACCGGCCTGGGTAATCAGATTGTGCAGAAGGCCATTGATAAACGCCCCTGACTCCTCGGTCCCAAATCGCTTTCCTATTTCCACTGCTTCGCTGATGGTTGCTTTGGGGGGAATATCCTCGCAATAGCGTATCTCAAAAGTGGACATTCTGAGAATATTTCTGTCGGTCGTACACATTCTATCCAAACGCCATTTCGAGGAAATTCCCGAAAGAATTTTATCAATGGCTTCCATATTTTCAAGGACACCTGTGACAAGCCGGGCAATAAATTCACAGTCCAGATCCGCTGTCGCAAAAGAATCACAAAAAACGTCAATCGCCTTTTTCGGAGACAACTCAACAAAATCCATCTGGTAGAGGATTTGAAGGGCCATTTCCCGCGATTTTCTTCTGCTTGTCATCTTCCCTTTTCGCGGTTATATGGCTTCCATAGCGCTGAAAAGATTGACCATTTCAATAGCGGACTGCGCCGCATCCCATCCTTTGTTCCCAGACTTGGTTCCGGCCCTTTCAATCGCCTGCTCTATGGTATCAGACGTAATCACTCCAAAACTAATGGGAATTCCTGTTTGAAGGGAGGCACTCGCAACCCCTTTAGCCACTTCGGCGCTGATATAATTAAAATGCGGGGTAGCGCCGCGAATAACCGCGCCGAGGGCAATAACGGCGTCCAGTTTCCCGGATTGTGCCAGTTTCTGACACGCAAGGGGAATCTCAAACGCCCCCGGGACGCGGAAAACAGCGACCTCATCTATTGCCGCCCCGTTCCGTGACAGGCAGTCCAAGGCCCCCTCAAGGAGTTTATCCGTAATAAAGGCGTTGAACCGGCTGACGATAATTCCGAATCTGTACCCTTTTGCCTGTATGTTACCTTCAAATATTTTCGGCATAACTCTCCCCCTTCGTTAGCTAAGGTTTGTTAACAAGTGGCCTAATTTGTCACGTTTTGTTCTCAAGTATCTGACATTTTCCTGTTTCGGGGGTATCTCAATAGGAACCCGCTCCACCACATCAATGCCGTAACCTTTTAATCCCTTTATTTTCTTAGGGTTATTGGTAATGAGGCGGATTTTTTTCAACCCGAGGTCCACGAGGATCTGCGCTCCGATGCCATAATCCCTCAGGTCATCCTTGAACCCCAATTCTACGTTCGCTTCCACGGTGTCCCTTCCGTGATCCTGCAGACAGTAGGCCTTTAATTTGTTGGCCAGGCCGATGCCCCTGCCTTCCTGACGCATATAAAGAATGACGCCCTTGCCCGCGGCCTCGACCATTTTCATCGCCTGATGGAGCTGGTCGCCACAGTCGCATCTCAGGGAACCGAGAACATCGCCGGTGAAACACTCGGAATGAACGCGGACCAGGACAGGGTCGTCCCCCGTGATATCCCCCTTGCAAAGGGCAATATGCTGAAAATCATCTACATCATTTTCATAAAGGGCGATCGAAAACATCCCCCCGTAAGAGGTGGGAAGAATGGATTCCGCCACCTTTCGCACAAAGGATTCCTTCTGCATGCGGTAGCTGATAATATCGGCAATTTTGACGATTTTCAGGCCGTGTTTTTTCGCGAAAATCTGCAGGTCTGGGAGTCGGGCCATGGTGCCGTCGTCCTTCATGATTTCACAAATGACCCCGGCGGGCTTGAGGCCGGCAAGCCTCGCAAGGTCCACGGACCCTTCTGTCTGACCTGTCCGGAACAGAACTCCGCCCTTCCGCGCCTTCAGGGGAAAGACATGCCCCGGGGTTACAAGGTCCTCAGGACACGCGTTATCGTCGATAGCCGTGAGGATTGTCTTTGCGCGGTCGTAGGCGGAGATCCCCGTGGTAACCCCTTTCTTTGCCTCGATGGAAACCGTAAAAGCCGTTTGGAACTGTGATTTATTGTCCGCTGACATCATGGGAAGGTTCAGGGCTTCCACCTGTTCCTCTGTCAGCGAAAGGCAGATGAGACCTTTGCCGTGGGTTGCCATAAAATTAATTACTTCAGGGGTAACCTTTTCCGCCGCTATGGTGAGGTCCCCCTCGTTTTCCCGGTCCTCGTCATCAACCAGGACAATCATTTTCCCCTGGCGTATCTCCTCCAGAGCTTCATCGATTGTTGCGAATGGCATATATTTGCCTCCTTGTTTATTGAACGGCCTTATTCATGGGGTGAGAAATCCATGCTCCGCCAGAAATCCCCTGTCAATGTCAACCGTCGTTTTTGTTTTCTTCCCCGCAAGGAATCGTTTAATATATTTTCCGATCATGTCCGTTTCAAGGTTGAATCTGTCTCCTGCCTTCTTTGAGAAAAGCGTTGTTTGCCGCAGGGTATGCGGAATCACGGCAACCGTAAAAGTCACCTCTTTCAACGCCGCAATTGTCAGGCTGATGCCGTCTATCGCCACGGACCCCTTTTCAATCATTCCCTCGCAAAGGGACGCCGGCGCCTGAAAGGTCATTTCGGCCATATCCCCCGAAGGCGTTATGAGCACAAGCGTGGCAATCCCATCGATATGCCCGCTGACAAGATGCCCTCCAACAGGCTTTTCAAGGGTAAGTGCCGGCTCAAGATTGACCCTGTCCCCGACATTCAGATCCCCGAGAAGGGTTCGTGCCAGCGTTTCCCCCGAAACATCAAAAAAAAGGGTGGCGGGCGCCTGCTTCCGCGTAACCGTCAGGCACGCGCCATTGACGGCAAGGCTGTCCCCTGCCCTCATGGAAGGGAAGAGCCTGGGCGCGGAAATGGAAATTTCACGCCCCCCCATTCTGATAACGGTCAGCGCAACAGTGCCAACTTCTTCGATAATTCCCGTAAACATCAGTCTGTATCCGTTTTCTCCACGTATCCTTCCATGAGAAAATCCTCCCCCGACCGTCTGACAGAACAGGCCCTCAGGGGAATAGCAGCGGCAAGCGCGCCGGGAGAAGGCCCGCCAATCATCGACAGGCTGCCCTGTCCCCCAAGAATCTTCGCGGCATAGAAAAAAAGCACTTTCTGAACAATCCCCGCGGCAAGCGCGGATGCGTTCAATTCGCTACCGCCTTCAAGCAGGATACTTGTAATCAGCCTCTCTCCTAAGTTAACCATTAATTTTTTCAAGTCCACCCTGCCATTATAGAGAGGCAACGCTAAAATCTCAATACCACGGGAAGCCATGACTTCACACCTTCCGGCAGGAACCCCGGGGCCAATAACAATAAGCAGGGGGGCTTCCTGGCAAGATCGGACAAGGTTTGAAGAAAGCGGGAGTTTCAGATGGGTATCAATCACAATTCTCAGAGGCTGACGCCATGCGCCCGGCAGGCGGCACGTCAACAGAGGGTCATCTTTCAAGGCAGTTCCGATACCTACCATCACAGCATCCATTTCTCCCCGCAGTCGATGCACCCGACGCCGCGATTTTTCACCGGTTATCCATCGTGAATCGCCCGTATGGGTGGCAATTTTCCCGTCCAGTGTCGCCGCCGTCTTGAGCGTCACAAAAGGCGTCTGGTTGCTGACGAAATGGATGAAACTCTCATTCAGTTTTTGACACTTTTCTTCG
>JANTFN010000186.1 GCA_024763435.1 Thermodesulfobacteriota bacterium
CTTGACAAACAAACTCACTGTTGTACAATTGTCAAAGATACATATTCTGGGAGTAAAAATGGATGTTGTAATTGATACATCTGCATTGATAGCAGTTATTGTTGGCGAACCTGAACGTAATAGGATTGTTGAATTTACTACGGGGAATACACTCATTGGCCCTGGCTCTATTCCATGGGAAATTGGCAATGCCTTCTCAGCTATGTTTAAACAGAACAGATTGACATTTGATGAAGCTCAGAAGGGCCTTTTAATTTTTAATAGTATCCCTCTCCGGTATATAAAACCAGATTTTGTTAATGCCTTAAAAATATCCAAACAAGCTAATATGTATGCATACGATGCCTATTTCCTGGATTGTGCTATTAGACATAAAGCACCGCTATTAACGTTGGATCGAAAGCTAAAGACAGCTGCTCAAAATCTTAACGTCGAAACCATGGAGGCCTAAAATGCAGGTTTATACATATTCAGAAGCCAGACAAAAGCTTGCTATAGTTCTTGAACAGGCTGAAAGTACTGGAAAGGTACTAATTCGCAGGAAAGACGGAAGAACTTTCGCATTGGTTCCGGAAAAAATCGCTTCTTCACCTTTAGATGTTCCTTCAATTAAAGCACGTATTACGACACAAGAAATAGTGGATATTATTCGAGAAGGAAGAGAAAGGCAGAATAAGTGACTTGAGGAAAGATGCTGCAAACATATTGAAACGATTGCGAAAAAACCCAGATTCTTTGGTTATTACTCAAAGAGGGTGGGCAGCAGCGGTGATAATTGGCATTGAAGCGTATAAAAATCTGAACATGACAAAGAACTTCTGCGGCTTTTAGTCAAGGGCGATACGGAAGTTGAAGTGGGTGAGGGGTATGATTTAGATGCTGTTCTTGCTGAAGCCGATTTACGCTTGAATAAGGCGCAATAGTGGAAGTTCGCTTTATCCCCTCTGCTCGTAATCAATTCCTTTCAGCTCTCGTATATATTCGCCAGGATAAACCCTCTGCGGTTGTCGGATTCACGTCGGTTCTTTTTGAAGCAGGGTTTCCCGTATGGTGGAAACGGCCTGGGCATGTGCGTCGAAGCCTTCATAACGGGCGAGGATACGGGCCCTGGTTGCCAGCTCCGGATAGGCGCTTCGGGTGACATGGGCGATAGAGCTTCTCTTGAGAAAATCATGAACGGAAAGAGGCGAAAAGGTTTTGGCCCATTGGGATGTTGGAAGGACAGCGTTGGGGCCGAGGAGATAATTGGCAAGGGTGAAGGGGGTATGTCTTCCTAAAAGTATTTCGCCGGCATTTTTGATCTGGTGGAGATATTGAAATGGCTCTTCGCTGAGAATTTCCAGATGTTCCGGCGCAAAGTCGTTGATGAAAGCGATGGCCGCCTCTGTGGTATCCGCCAGGATGATACCGCCATGTGGCCCTGTGAGGACGGCGGTGGCGTAACGCTTCCGTGTGGCGGACAGGGTGTTCAGGTATTCCGGGATGGCGTTCCGGGCGGCTTCGGCGATCTCAGGGCGGCTGGTTACGAGGAAGGCAGAGGAATCAGGGCCGTGTTCCGATTCTACGATAAGATCGAGGGCGGCGATTTGGGGATCGGCTGTGCTGTCCGCGAGGACGATGGATTCGCTTGGACCGGCCGGCAGGCCCGTATCAAAAATATCCGCAAGCAGGCGTTTGGCCGCGACGACCCAGGGGCTTCCCGGTCCTACAATCTTGGTGGTTTTCGGAATGGTTTGGGTTCCGTAGGCTACGGCGGCAACGCCCTGCGCCCCGCCACACTTGAAAACGCTGGTGACGCCGGCAATTTTCGCGGCGTAGAGGGTTCCCGCGTCCACAGTCCCATCCGGGCCGGGCGGGGTGATAATAAGAATATTTCCAACGCCGGCAGCCACAGCGGGGATGGCGGTCATGAGGGCAACGCTTGGAAAGGCGCCTTTTCCCCTGGGGACATAACAGGCCACGGAGGGAATGGGTGTGGTTTTTTCACCGGCCAAAATACCAGGGCGAATTTCCATGAATTTCATGGACTCGGGAAGTTGCGCTTCGTGAAACCGCCGGATATTATCAGCGGCAAACTGAATAGCCTCTTTAACCTCGGACGGTAGCAGGGTTTGCGCTGTTTCAAAGTCTGCTTCGGAACATTTCAGCGTGTTGGATGAGAGCGTGGCTTTATCAAATTTCCTGGCATAATCCACAAGCGCGTCATCACCGGTTTTTCTGACGTTTTCAAGAATGGGCCTGACACCCCTGAGGAAGGGTTCCAGGTCGGCCTCGGCGCGTTTCAGGAGGGCCGCGTAGCGGACCGGGTCAAGGCTCTTTAATTCGTAAAAGCTGACGGCGCTGGACATAATTTCCTCTTTCCATGACTTTTATGGGATATTGTTCAGGAATGACACGGAAAAGTCAAGGGTTGAAAGAGAGAAGGAAGAAGGAAAAGATAAAATCTTAGACTTATTACGGTTTTATCTTTTCCCGCTGTTTTTCCGGTGAGACGTTGTCAGAGGATGCTTTTCAGTTCTTCCTGAATATACTTCAGCTGGTCGAGGTCCTCATCGCTCAGTTTACTCTCTCCTTCTTTTGACGCAAGGCGCTGTTTGAGAAGCGCAAGTTCGTTTTCCAGGGTTGCAACGGTTTCAAGCATTTCCTGAGGCATATTGGCAAGGGGCATGCCCGCGGGGGTGCTTTGAAAGGAGAGGGGGCTGGGCTTAAGAATAAGGGCTTCTTTCCAGCTCGGCACGTGTGTTTCAAATCCCATCTGATCATGAATAAGGCCGGCAAGCGTTTTACTGGATTCGGGCTCACCGTGGATAACGAAGACCTTCGGGCGGGCCTGTTTGAAATTCCCTACCCAGTCGAGGAGGTCTTTCTGATCGGCATGAGAGGAGAAGCCACCGATGGTGAAGACCTTGGCGTTAACGGCGACATCCTCTCTGAAGATCTTGACTTTTTTCCGCCCCTCCACAATCTGCCGGCCTGTGGTCCCGCGTGCCTGAAATCCCACAATAACAATACTGGCACCCTTGCGCCAGAGGTTATGTTTCAGGTGATGTTTGATCCGTCCCGCCGTGCACATGCCGCTTCCGGCAATGATGATGGCGGGGCCGTTGTTTTCATTGATGGCGATGGATTCCTTTGTCGTCGGGGTATAGTGAAGGTTCGGCATGGCAAAGGGGTCAAAGCCCTCTTTGACGACAGCCATCGCCTCTTTGTCATAGGATGACTTGTTTTTTCGAAAGATCTCAGTGGCCTTGATAGCGAGGGGGCTGTCGAGATAGATGGGGATTTCCGACAGGGTTCCGTCCCGGAAAAACTCTCCCAGGAGATAAATAATTTCCTGTGTCCTTTCCACGGCAAAGGCGGGAATGATAACCTTTTCTCCATTGGATACCGCATAGGTAATGGCTTCAAGGAGTTCCTCTTTACTGTTTTCCAGGGTTTTGTGATGCCGGTTTCCGTAAGTCGATTCAATAAAAAGATAATCCGCCTCGAAAATGTCTTCGGCCTCTCGGAGAATCAACTGATTGGCCTTGCCAAGGTCGCCGGAAAAGACGATTTTTACCTCTTTCCCCTCATCTTTAATCCAAAGCTCCAGAATGGATGACCCCAGGATGTGGCCGGCATTCCGCAGCCGCGCACGGACGTTGTCACTGATGGGAATCATCTCATCCCTGTGGACGGCCTGGAGATATTTCAGGCTCTTTTCGGCGTCTTCCATTTTGTAGAGAGGGAGGATTTCCTTGTGCCCTTTCCGTTTGTTTTTACGGGTTTGCCATTCCGCGTCCATCTCCTGGACATGCGCGGAATCGAGGAGCATAATCCCGCAAAGTTCCGCGGTAGGCTTGGAGGTCAGGATTTTTCCTTTAAAGCCATCCTTGACGAGTTTTGGAATACGGCCGCTGTGGTCGATATGCGCGTGGGTCAGGAAGAGGGTGGGAATCGCCGCGGGGGTGAATCCCCAGTCCCCCCAGTTGCGGAGTTCCATGAGCTTGCCGCCCTGAAACATCCCGCAGTCAACAAGCATCTTTTCTCCATAACTGGTTTCAACAAGAAAATTGGACCCCGTAACGGTTCCGGCAGCGCCAAGGCAGGTGACTTTTATCATTTTTATGCTCTCCTTAAAAAAGTTGTTATGAAATCTCATACATCAGGTGGTGATTTTAATCAAGTTGTTTTTTGGGAAGGTGAAAGGTGAAAGGTGAAAGGTGAAAGGTGAAACTTATTGCTTTGCCTTCAGAC
>JANTFN010000187.1 GCA_024763435.1 Thermodesulfobacteriota bacterium
GCCGCAAGGGCGAAAGGGATAAAAATGAACCGTACCCGGGGTCCAGGACACCGGGAAACAAAAAATTCTGATCTGTTTTTAAGATGTGAAAATCAGCGATGAGATTAAACTTCAGGTTATTCCCGTGAATACTGCCGCCCATGAAACCCCGGCGTTTTACACGTTATTTAATTACCAAACCCCCCAAGTCCTTCAAGGGTCAACATCACGCGCACCTGCGTTTCCGAGGGAATGGTTCCGTCATCAGATTTGTTGATGTGGTGTACTAAAAGGTCCAATCGCCAGCATTGGGGATGATAGACCAAACCATAGGTGCTTTCTATAAAATCATCTTCCCTGAAATCATATTTCGAGCTGTAAATCAAATTAATTTTTTCTGTAAGTTTTAGAAAAGTATTCAGGTTTAACTGCTGCGTGTCGCTTTTCCGATATCGGTAATCAAACCACAGGCTGTCTCCACGGCGGTCCGAGGCCTTGACGGTCTGCAAAAATTGTGGGAAATCACCCTCGGCATGGTCGTAGATCACCCTTGTGCTGGATGAAATATATTTTGAGGGCCACAGATCCAGTTGTGAGGTAATGTTGGAAAATTCATGATCATCTGCTTCAAAATCGTAATTCTGATAAATCTTGAATCTTACATAGTCATGATACACTGAATTGCCATCTTCCAAAACCGTTTTCCCGATTAAAAAACTTGTCAGGCCATAAGAAAGAAGGCTTTCCTTATTGATTCTTCCCAGCCAGTAAAGGTCATCCTGATCAATGTCAGGGATATAGGAATATGTAACTTCCGGTTTAAGGGTGTGTTTGTAGGCGTTGCCGCTGCTGGTTTTGTATATTTTCTGGAATACCGTGTAAACATTGATGTCAAAGTCAGGAATGCTTCTTGATTCAAAATCATCCTTCTGTCCATCCGCGACATCAGAAGGCCAGAGCATGGTTTCCCGGAATCCAGCCCGGGGCTTTACCTGAATAACATTAAAAAGTTCCAGCGGATAGGAGAGGGTGGGATGGAGGTCCATATACTGATTTTTCTCTGCTTCCTTTTTGTAATAAAACGCGTAAACACTGTTAAAGGTATAGTTCAGCGGCGTGCTGAAAACGGGCTGTTCCAGGGCGTTGAAGGTTAAATAAGGATACCGCTGCGTGGTATAATCATTATTCGGCTGCGTCAGGTCATCATAGTACGAAAATTCACCGTTAAAGGTGTATTTAGACCAGTTCTTCCCAAAATTCACCTTCGACTTCAGGATGTCTTCCCGCCTGGCGTCTGTGGAAGATTTCCCCGGGATATCGTCGCTGAAATCAATAAGATAATCATTGTCGCTGATCTTGTTGATGTCCGCCTTGGCGTAAAAGCCATTGTTGAATAATTCATCATGACGGAAAATGACGGCCCATCGGTTGGCATCGTAGTCGTCATCATTAATATAATACAGGTTTAACTGGCCCTGACTTTTGCTCGTTCGGGCATACCTGAATTCCAGGCCGTGTTTGAAGCCCCGATTGCCATAATAGGTTTCGGTAAACGTTGCATCCTTGTCCTCGGAAATCGCCCAGAAAAATGAGTCACTGATCATGACCCCCGATCTGCTTGAGCCCCCCACAGAGGGAATCAGAAATCCGGTTTGACGTTTTCGCTTGGTAGGATAAATCATATAAGGAGAGTAGAGAATGGGAATCCCCGCCGCGTAAAATTTCGCGCCCCGCGCCACGGCGTACCCCTCCACGGTGACATCCATCCGATCAGCCTTGAACTTCCAGGCGGGTTTTTTGGCGGAGCAGGTGGTAAAGGTTCCATTATAAACCCGAAACCGCTCAGGTCCCAAGCGGTCCGCGCGCTCTCCCATAATAACATAATTTCCTTTTTTTGTTTTCAGGGTTCCTTTATAAATGGTTCCCAGTTGGGTAATCAGATTCAATTTAAGGTGGGTACAGGTCAGGATATCCTGATGATCTGTCATCATAACATGACCAGTTGCTTCCGCGTCTTTGGTGGTATTGTTCAAGACAATTTTATCCGCCTTGATTTCCATCTCCCGGCCTTTAATAACAACATTGCCCAAAGCGGTATATTTGTTGGTGTCTTTATTATAACGAAGCTGATCTGCCTGAATATGTATGGGCGTGTTCGGCGTGCCCTTTCCAAGCACGGCGGAAGAAGAAAAAACAATCATAAAAAGACACACAAAACATACAATCGTTACAGGTATCTTCCTTGCCACCCGACACCTCCCGGTTAAGTTATTTAAGCTTTGCCCTTCTTTATCACTAATGGGGATAAAAAATCAAGGTGGTTCGAATCGGGTTCGAACCACCTTAACCCTAAACTATTTTATTTTCGTGGTAAGAAGCGATGACCTCCTCGGAAAGGCCCAGCTCTTTCAGGACTTCATCCGTATGTTCTCCCTTCAGAGGCGGGGGTGTCCTGACAGATCCTGGTGTTCTGCTCAGCTTCGTGGGAATGCCAATCGTTTTTATCTTTCCGCAAAGGGGATGATCCATTTCCTCAAGCATCTTCAGGTGCAGAACCTGTTCATTTTCAAAAACCTCTTTGATGTTGAGGATGGGGCCGCAGGCGATTCCCCCGTTGTTCAGGATTTCAATCCATTCTCCGCTGTTTTTCTCCTTCAGCTTTTCGTTCAAGAGGCGGGAAAGCTCAGGGCGGTTCAACACCCTGTCCTTAACGGTCAGGAAACGCGCGTCTTCTATAAGGGCTTCAAGGCCAAGGGTTTTGCACAGGCGTTCCCACATCCCCTGATTGCCCGCGGCGATATTGATATGGCCGTCTTTTGTTTTAAATGTGCCATACGGCGACATCATGGCGTGGTCATTGCCCGTCCTTTCCGGAACCTGGTTTGTCCCGAAAAACTTTGCTGCCTGAAATCCGAGTATCCCGACAAGCCCTTCGAGGAGAGAGGTGGAAACATACTGCCCCTTCCCGGAGCGGTTTCTTTCAATCAGGGCGAGAAGAATCCCATACATGGCGAAGATGCCGCCGAGGGAATCCCCGATCGCGACGCCTGCGCGAATGGGGCCTGTCTCCGGAAAACCCGTGACACTCATAAAGCCGGACATTCCCTGCGCAATGGGGTCAAATCCCGGGCGATTCGCGAGGGGGCCATCCTGCCCGAAACCGGAGATGCTGCAATAGATCAATCCGGGATTCAAGGCGCTCAAGGCCTCATAGTCAACGCCGAGTTTATGCTTGACATTGGGACGGAAGCTTTCGACGACCACGTCCGCCTCCTTTGCGAGGTTCTTCAGAACCTCAAGCCCTTCCGGGGTCTTCAGGTTCAAGGTCATACTCCGTTTGTTCCGGTTTACAACCATAAAATACGTACTTTCCCCTTTGATAAAGGGCGGGCCGAAACCCCGCAACATATCTCCCTGACCGAGGGGCTCAATCTTTAAGACTTCCGCACCCATATCCGCCAGCAGCATTGTGCAGAAAGGCCCGGCCATTGCGGCCGTCATATCCACAACCTTGATTCCTTTTAACGGTCCATCCATAAAATCCTCCTTTTTATTTTGTCCTTTTTCGCTTATATCTCACATTTAATCAAGAGAGAATAGTCAGTGGTTCTATTTTTTCCTGTAGATGAGGATACAGACCGACAGGATAATCACACTTAAAAGCGTCAGGGCAGATCCCAGAAAAAAACCAATCCGTTTAAGAGAAAACGAGTAGATTGTAAAAAAAAGCTGCCCGACACTGACCCTGATAAAGGCGGTTTTATCCACATTTTCAGAGCTTTTATTTTTTATAATTTTGACGGCTTGCGAGGTATATGCCGAGACAAACAAAATCACATAGACCAGCAATACCAGGACTTCGAACGTCGACCATTCCCACATAGTTAGTTCCTTTCCGTAAGGGGCACGGTCTGTTTAATTCCCGCGACTTTCTCGATAGATTTTAGCCACTGTTTTGGATAGGGTACCCTGAACGCCGCAATATCCCTGTCGCCTTCGGCATTCACAAATTCTACCATCATGGCGTATTGATATAATTTTTTTCCTTTCAATTTCTTGTCCACGTAAACGGCGCGAATGGCCTCTCCCGAAATCTTGAATTCTTTTCCAAGAAAACGGGTCCTGTAGAGCAACCCATACGGCAGAAGCGCCAGCATGCCTGTCTGTTGAGACAGTTTTCCCGGATCCATTTCACAACCGTAAAATGTTACCCCAAAGCTCATAATCA
>JANTFN010000188.1 GCA_024763435.1 Thermodesulfobacteriota bacterium
TACATTGGGAGAACCCCACTTCATCACAAGGGGATAGCCAATTTCACGGGTTGCGCTTATCAGGTTATCCAGTTCTGTGACCTCTGTCTCCCGCGTTACGGGGATGCCATACGCGCTGAGAAGTTTTTTTGATTCATGTTCGGAAAGGACTGTTCTCCCTTCCCCAAGTGCCTTGTCGATGATGCTTTCATGTTTTTTTGTCATAATAAGCTAACTCCCTGAAATTTTTTCAAGATATGCCTGCCGTTCCCGGAGGGCAGAAAGGGCCCATGCGGCACCTTCCAACGTCTGGAAGGGGATGATTTTCCCTTCCTTTTCAATTTTCTCACCAATTCCCTGACTGTTTTCTCCGTACAACCACACCACAACGGGTTTGTCACCGGAAACGGCCTGGTTCAGCGCCTCGGACACATCAAGAAAGGCGTAATCCGGCAGGTTCAACGCCACGTTGATACACAAAACGGCGTCCACGGCAGGATCGTCAAGCAGCGCCTTCAGCGCGGGCGGATAGACCTTTTGCATCCCGTGCTTCATGACGGCGGGCCAGATATCAAGGGGATTCCCCAGCGGCATCCACGGGGGAGACAGTTCCGAAACCGGGGCAAGCGTCTTGCTGGACAAGGATGCCAGCGTGAGGCCATATCTTTCCAGGGCATCGGTTGTGATGATGCCACCCGCCCCCGTGACGGTAATCACGGCAACGCGGTTCCCCCGCATTGGCGGCAGGAGCAGCAGGGCCCGCACAGCATCCCGCATTTTACTGTCTTCCGTGATCAGGGTGCATCCCGCCTGGGTCAGGGCCGCCTGGTAAACCCGGTAGCTGCCCGCTATCGTCCCGCTGTGAGAGGCGGCCGCCCGCGCCCCCGCCTCGCTCCGGCCTGTCTTGAAGATAACCACGGGTTTTTTTCGGGACACCCGGGCGGCAAGGGCCACAAACTCCCTGCCGTGGCTCAGCCCTTCCATGTGGATGGCGATGACCCGGGTGTCGGGATCGTCGCCCAGGTAGCTCAGGGCCTCGTTGAAACCAATATCGCAGGCGTTCCCGACATCGATTCCCTTTCCCATCATTCCGGAAAATCTTCCTGCCCCCACAAAAAAAATGCCCGACTGACAGATAACCCCGACGGGGGCTGCTTCCCGGGAAAGTGGCATGAACGAGGTGGTAAAGGGGTGGAAGGCGTTGAGGACGCCAAGGGTATTGGGACCCAGGATTCGCATCCCGCTTTCTTTCGCGATGGATACCATTTCGCTTTGTAATGTTTGGCCTGTCTTATCCGCGTCGGCAAACCCCTGGCCCACAACGATGACGGCCCTGACACCCACTGCGGCACATTCCCGGATTCCCTTTAAAACCAGGTCGCGCGGAAGATTAATGACCGTTAGATCAACAGCCTGGCCGATATCCCTGATGCTGGAATAGGCCCTGAGGCCAAGGATTTCATCCGCCTGCGGATTGACAGGAAAAACCTTTCCCCGGTAACCGAACCGGAGCATATTCTCCACCAGGTTATAGGTGCCGGGGCCGTTCTTGCGGGTAGCGCCGATGATAGCCACGCTTTCAGGTTCCATAAATAGTTTCATCGTGTCTCTCATGTCTTCCCTGTCCAATAAAAAGGGGGATGAAGCCCATTCGCACCTCATCCCCTTGTGTTCTCTAAGCCTTATTTAATGCCGCTGCCGGTTCCGGCTTTCTCATGTAGAGGGAAAACACCATCCCAATCAGCGAGATTCCCCCCGCGACCAGAAAGGGGAGGGTAAAGGAGTGGCTGACATCTGCCAGGTACCCTCCAAGGGCTGGACCAATCGCCTGACCGATACCGAAAAAGAGGGTGATAAAGCCCAGTCCCGCCGGGGCCAGGCGGGGACCGACAAAATCACCGGCCGCTGCCGCCATGATAGTGGGGATACTCCAGGCCGTCAACCCGAACAGGACCGCGGAAAGGTAAAAACCGAATTTGACCTTGACCAGGGCGTAAATAATATAAGAGGCCCCAAGGACCAGATAGGCCAGGGCCGCCCCGCGGCTTCTGCCGAGGCGATCCGAGATACCGCCCCAGATGACGCCGCAAAAGACGCTCAGCCCCCCAACGGTCGCCCAGAGTCCACCCGCCCACGCCTGGGAACATCCCATTTCCTTTACCAGGTAAGCGGCAAAAAAAACCATGTAGATGATGTAGGACAGTCCATAAAAGAAACAGACCACACCGAGATACCAGACCGAGGGCTTCCGATAGATCCTGGACCACTCAAGCGCCGAGGCCTTCCCGCCTGGCGTGGAAGCGGATGCCTCCGCGTCATTTTCCGCCACACCAACCGGCAGCAGGCCCTTTTCCGCCGGGCGACTCCGGACGAACAGGAAAACGATGCCAGAAACAACCAGCACGGCGCCACCCAGGATATACCAGGAATAGCGCCACCCGTCGGCGCCAAAACCCTCCAGGATGGGGGGAACCACCAACCCCGAGATCAGCGTCCCCATGCCAATCCCGGCCGAGACGATACCCGTGGCAAATCCCCGTTTTCTCATAGCAAACCACGCAGACCCCAGGGCCATCGCAGGCACATACGCCGCCCCGTTTCCCAGGCCGGTTAAAAGGCGCATGGTGAAAGCAAACCCGAAGGCCTTCGCGAGGCCGGTCAACATCATGGTTACCCCCATCAAGACCAGCGCAAGGGTAATTACGATGCGGGTGCCAAACCGGGCAGCCAGAAAACCACCGATGATGGCCATGGACAGGTAGCCGAGGAAGTTCCCCGTTCCCAGCAGCCCGAGCTGGGTATAGTCAAATTTGAGGCCATCCTTCATCGCGGGCAGAATGATGGTGTAGGCCATTCGCCCGAAACCGTGCGCCGCGATAGTCGTGATCAATCCCATGAAGATCACCACCCATCCGTAATGGAATCCACCCTTTTTCATCCCCTTTCCTCCTCTTTAAAGTGTTTCCATTTGTTACCTAACCCTTTGAAAGGTCAGCATTTTCTATCTTGGAAACAATCTGTTCAAAGGTCTTTTGTTCCGCCTCCGTGAGAAATGATAGAAATTTCCGGTTGATTTTGTGGTAAAGGTCCGTCAGGGTTTCACGCAGCTTTTCCGCCTTTGGGGTAAGTTGTACCCTGACGGCCCGCCTGTCCTCAGGGTTAATCCGACGCGTGACAAATCCGTCCCTTTCTAAACGGTCTATCAGGCCCGTGAGGGTCGCCTTGTCAAGGACAACCTTCCGAGCCAGGGCGCTGATAGCGATATCCTCTTCCTCGTAAAGGGCCGTCAAAAAGAAAAACTGGGTGGTGGTCAACCCGTAGGGACCCACCGCGTCACGGGTCAATTTGGCCATCTTCCGGGAGGCCTTTCCAACCTGGAAACAGAGACAATCCTTGAAAAGCATCCTTCTCCTTCCCCTGTGTGTTAAAAACGGTATGTATACAAATAGTTTTTATACAAACTATTATACCCCGTTCATGGGTTTGTCAAGAAAAAATCGTTTTCGACAGCACCCGCGCATATATTTGCGAAATTCTTCTTTTTGCCGTGATGAAGCCCGTCTGAGCGGACCCGCGACATAATACAACTGAACCTGCTTTGGCATTGTTACGTCAATGGAAAGTGCCCAGCTTTTCGAATTGTAGTGAGGCAGGAGCGTATGCAGTCATTGGATCTCCCGCCCCGGCAGGATCTTCATCAGCAGGAGATCCCTGTGCAGGACAGGACTCAAACGACAAATGTAACACCCGCGAGAAGGATAATGCAGCGCCACGATTCCGACATCAGATTTCTCGCATCACAGGTCAGGCCCTTTTAATCCCCTTGTTGTGCCAAAAAGAAGCGGGTAAATTGAAAATCTGACAGCTACGCCAAAAAAACCGGGGAACTCAATTCACCCAACCGATTGAAGTCAATGGTACGCCTGGAGGGATTCGAACCCCCGGCCTGCGGATTAGAAGTCCGCTGCTCTATCCAGCTGAGCTACAGGCGCATACTTGGTTCTTATACCATCTCCAGGGGCACGGCGTCAATTGATAGTTGGGTGAAAAATGCATGCCCCCATATCAAAATAGGGGTTGACAGTTTTTAGGCCTTCTGATATTTAGTCTTAATAAGAAATTGAAAACCATTTAAAAGGAGGGAAGTAAGGAAGGATAACGGGGGGCGAAACGCGTGTTTCGTTTG
>JANTFN010000189.1 GCA_024763435.1 Thermodesulfobacteriota bacterium
AATCACATCGATAGCGATGGAAGAGGGGCTTCGGTTTGCGATACGGGAAGGTGGCCGGACAGTGGGTGCCGGTGTCATCAGCCAGGTTATTGAATAGAGATGATGGGTATATTTTTGTTTGATAGGGGGAGGAAATGCTAAATCAGAAAATAAGAATTTGCCTTCGGGCGTATGATCATAAATTACTTGATCAGTCCGTGGGAGAAATTGTTAACACGGTTAAAAAGACGGGGGCAAATGTAGCCGGGCCTATTCCTCTGCCAACGGTTATTAATAAATATTGTGTTCTCAGGTCTCCGCATGTGGATAAGAAATCGAGAGAGCAGTTTGAGATAAGAACGCACAAAAGAATCCTGGATATCATTGATCCTTCCCAGCAGACAGTGGATGCCCTGATGAAACTGGATCTGTCAGCCGGGGTGGATGTAGAAATAAAATTATAAAAATTATTTACAGGATGGTGAGGTTGCAAGGGGTTTCGAAATGGATGGTTTGATAGGAAAAAAAGTTGGGATGACGCAGATCTTTGATGAAAAGGGACGGGTTATTCCGGTGACGGTTTTGGAGCTTGGTCCATGCTATATTGTTCAAAGAAAACGCATGGAGCATGAAGGCTATGAGGCTGTTCAAGTTGGGTTTGGAAGAAAAAAGCTGAAGAATATAACCAGACCGGTTCAGGGGCACCTTAAAAAGAGCAATTTTTCGGAAGGGTTTGAAGTCCTGAAAGAAATTGAAGTGGCCCCGCAGGAAGAGGTCGCAGAGGGACAGTCCCTGACGGTAAATATTTTTGAAGTTGGCGAGATTGTGGATGTGACGGGCAAAAGTAAGGGAAAGGGATTTACCGGTGTCATGAAACGGCATGGCTTTCACGGAAGTCCCGCGGCGCACGGAACCCACGAATCTTTCCGGCACGGGGGGTCCATAGGATCTTCGGCGTATCCGGCAAAGGTATTCAAGGGGATGAAGATGGCGGGTCATACCGGAAATGCGCGTGTTACAATTCAGAATCTGGTTGTTGTTGATATTCGAGAAGACAGAAATCTTATGATGGTAAAGGGGGCGGTTCCTGGTCCAAATGGTGGTATCGTGATGGTCAGGCGCGCTGTGAAAAAACGTAAAACAGCTGAAAAAGACAAATAAACCGCAGGATATAAGGGATAAAAATGGCAAAGATAGATTTGCTTGATCAAGCAGGCCAAAAGGTTTCCGATCTGGCATTGAAAGAGGAAATATTTTCATGCGAGATAAAGGCCCACCTGATTCATGAGGTGGTAAAAATGCAGTTAGCTAACCGAAGAGCGGGGACGGCTTCGACAAAAAATCGCTCGGCGGTAAGGGGCGGCGGTAAAAAGCCCTGGCGCCAGAAAGGTACGGGCAGGGCGCGTGTTGGAACAATTCGGTCGCCTCTGTGGAAAGGGGGCGGTGTTGTTTTTGGGCCAACGCCGAGGGATTTCAGTTACAAAGTGCCCAAGAAAGTTCGGAAAGGGGCTTTAAGGTCCGCACTTTCCATGAAGGCCGGTGAGGGGAAACTCCTGCTTGTTGATAAGTTCAACCTGAAAGAGGCGAAGACAAGGGAATTTGCTGCAATTTTGAACAGCCTTTCCCTTCATGATGCCCTGATTGTAATTGCGCAGAGTGATGAAAAAGTAGAACGTGCGGCCCGCAACATTCCTTTTATCAAAGTTTTACGGCTTGAAGGTTTAAATGTTTATGACATTATGCGGTATGAAACCCTGGTGTTAACGCAAGAGGTTGTTGAAAAACTTGAGGGGGTGCTTGAAGGATGAGCGCAGAGCAGTATTATAAAATTATTCGAAGTCCAATCGTAAGCGAGAAGAGCACGGACCTGAAAGGGAATTATAACCAACTGACCTTTAAGGTTGCCATGGATGCCAACAAGATTGAGATTAAAAAGGCCGTTGAGGAAATATTTGGCGTTCATGTGCTGGGAGTTAGAACCATGCATGTGCTTGGGAAAAAGAAGCGCCTGGGGCGTATGATGGGGAAGCGTGCTGACTGGAAAAAAGCGGTTGTGAAATTAAAAGAGGGCGACAGCATAGACTTTTTCGAAGGTGTTTAGGAATCTTTTATAG
Organism: Thermodesulfobacteriota bacterium; assembly: GCA_024763435.1. Lineage (GTDB taxonomy): Bacteria > Desulfobacterota > S145-22 > S145-22 > S145-22 > JANTFN01. The sequence goes on from JANTFN010000189.1 coordinate 2,094, forward strand.
AACAGGGAGATTTTTATGGGTGTAAAACAATATAAACCAACGTCGCCTGGCAGGCGTTTTCAAAGCGTTTCGACGTTTGAAGAGGTAACGAAAACGCGTCCTGAGCGTTCACTGTTGGAACCGGCCAAACGGACCGGTGGGCGGAATAATAAGGGAAGAATAACGGTCAGACACCACGGCGGTGGTGCCAAGAAGCGATACCGTATTATTGATTTTAAAAGAAATAAATTTGATGTGCCGGCCAAGGTTGCGGGTATTGAGTATGATCCAAATCGTTCCGCGCGTATTGCCCTGCTTCACTATCTTGATGGTGAAAAACGCTATATCCTGGCGCCAGTCGGGTTAAAGGTAGGAGACAGGGTCGAGGCGGGTGAGAATGCGGATATCAAACCCGGAAACGCCTTGCCTCTTAATAAGATTCCTCTTGGAACCCTGATCCATAACATAGAATTGAAGATTGGAAAGGGAGGCCAAATGGTCAGGAGCGCGGGCGGGTACGCGCAGCTTATGGCCAAGGAAGGGGATTATGCGCAGGTCAGATTACCTTCCGGAGAGGTTAGAATGGTGCATTTGCGGTGCTACGCGACGATTGGTCAGATTGGGAATCTTGACCACGAGAATATCAGGCTTGGGAAGGCGGGGAGATCCCGTTATCTGGGGAAACGCCCTCATGTTCGCGGTGTTGCGATGAACCCGGTTGATCATCCCCTTGGCGGTGGAGAAGGAAAAAGCGCGGGTGGCCGGCATCCTGTAACCCCTTGGGGGGTCCCGACAAAAGGCTATAGAACCAGGAAAAATAAATCTACGGATAAATATATTGTCCGCAGGCGTTATGATTAAGACAGGAGGCATTAAGTGAGTCGATCAATAAAAAAAGGCCCTTTTGTGGATGAGCATTTGCTTGAAAAGGTTCAAAGAGTCCAGGGACAGGGGGAAAAAGGCGGCGGAATCATTAAGACGTGGTCTCGCAGATCAACAATTATTCCCGAGTTTGTTGGGTTGACTTTTGCGGTACACAATGGTAAAAAGTTCATTCCTGTTTTTGTGACAGAGGAAATGGTTGGATACAAACTGGGAGATTTTTCGCCCACAAGAACATTCCGGGGGCATTCAGGAGATAAAAAAGCTAGGATATCCCATTAAGGTGAGGAATAAACGATGGAAGTCAGATCGATACTTAAATTTGTAAGAATATCGCCGAGAAAGGCACGTAAGGCCGTGGATATCATCAGGGGAAAAGGCGTGGAAGAGGCAACAGGCCTTTTAATGCTTTCCCCGCAGAAGGCCTCCCGAATTGTCAAGAAGGTTCTTGATTCAGCTATTGCAAACGCAAACGCTAATTACAGTATGGATGTCGATAATCTTTTTGTGAAAAGGGCGTTTGTGGATGAAGGGGCGACATTAAAAAGATTTATGCCCCGCGCGATGGGCAGGGCAACACAGATTTTAAAAAGGACAAGCCATATAACAATTGTCCTTGACGAAAAAAGCTTATAGAAAAAGGAGGTTGTTTTGGGACAAAAAGTCCATCCGCTTGGTTTCAGGCTTGGGGTCATAAGAACATGGGATGCTAAGTGGTATGCCAGTAAAGATTATGGTGAGTTGCTGTATGAGGATCTTAAGCTGCGAAAATTCATGAAACGTCAGTTAGAGCACGCTGGGATATCAAAAATTGAAATTCGGCGGTCTGTTGACAGGCACAAAAAAGTTACGATTGATGTTTTTGCCGCGCGTCCCGGAATTATTATTGGTAAGAAAGGGGCGGATGTTGACAGGCTTAGAAAGTCACTTGAAAAGATGACAGGGAAAGAAGTCAACCTGAATATAAAAGAGGTAAAGCGGATTGAACTGGATGCTCAGCTTGTCGCGGAAAATGTAGCAACACAGCTTGTCCGGCGTGTTGCCTTCAGGAGGGCGATGAAACGAAGCGTAAGTTCCGCCATTAAATTTGGTGCCAAGGGAATTAAAATTGCCTGTGCCGGCCGTCTCGGTGGTGCTGAAATGGCGCGAAGGGAATGGTATCGGGAGGGGCGTGTCCCCCTTCAGACGCTTCGCGCGGATA
>JANTFN010000190.1 GCA_024763435.1 Thermodesulfobacteriota bacterium
TCTTCAAGCGCCGCGGCCGCGCACCGCTTTGCCATCGCGCGCGCGCCCTCGAGGAGGGCCCGGATGTCTATCCCGATCACAGCGGCCGGAAACAGCCCCACGGGGGTAAAAACGGAAAAGCGTCCCCCCACATTCGTCGGAACCGCCAGGGTCGCGAACCCCTCCCTGTCCGCTAATTCACGCAGGGCCCCTTTTTCAGGGTCGGTAATGGCAATAATCCGGTTGGCGTAATGATCGCCAAGCGCCCCCTTCATTTTGTCCGCCAGAATGAGAAACTGACTCATGGTCTCGGCCGTTCCCCCCGATTTGCTTATGACGACAACGAGGGTTTTCTTCAGGTCAAGCAAATCCAGCAGGGCCGTAAACCCCTCGGGATCGATATTCTCTGCAAAAAAAAGCCGGGGGAATCCCGCGCGCCTCTCAGGAGTCTGGAGGTTATACAGCGGCGTTTTAATCGCGTCCCGCAGCGCCCGCCCGCCAAGTGAGGACCCGCCAATTCCGAGGACAAGGCAATTTTCCACGCCGTTCCGTAATTCCCCGGCCCTGGTAATTATCTCACGGGCCTCTTCTTCCTTGTAGGGCAGGTCCATGAATCCCAGCAGTCCCGCCTCTTTTTCCTTCATCATCTCGTCATGCAACCGGGCCGCCTGTTCCTGAAAGGCCTTTATTGCCTGCCAGGACACCCCATGTATGCCGCCGACGGCTTCTGCCAGCGCCCCGCTATAGTCATAAATAATTTCTTTATTTTTCATTTAGCTCTCTCCTCACCTTCCTCTTTATCCCTTGGAAATACCTTCTACCTTCCACCTTCTACCTATTCCTACACCTCAACCCTCGATGTCTCGCCAAATATATTCCCGACAGATCCTAAAAATTCGGGGGTATCCAGGCCACAGAGGTGTTCGGGAAGCGCAATAACGGCCTCTTTTGTCGCCTCAATTGTCAGATGCATATAAACGGGGTTCTGGCCGCGGCATTCTTCGAGGAGATGTTTAAAGGCAAATATGTTTTCTGAATTAATCTTATCCGCGGAAATATGAACATGGATGGGTTTCACTTCTTTCGCGTCTTCAAGCGGCATGATGGATGCGGCCTTTATTTTTGCCATGTCACCACCACTCATATCCACCGTTCCCTCGACGAGGAGCGGCGTATCCGGCAGGAGATGAACTGAAACAGTCTTAAACACGGAGGGAAACACCAGGACCTCTATCGTGCCGGTATGATCTTCAACCGTCACGAAAGCCATCTTCTCATTGCCTTTTTTGGTGGTTATTTCCTTTGAAACCACAACAATACCGGCAATCTTAACCGTTTTTCGATTCAATTTCCGGGTAATTTCCCCAATTGCTGTGACGCCGAGGGTCTTTAATTTATCCTCAAACGCCATGAGGGGATGTCCGGTCAGAAACATTCCCAGCAGCTCTTTTTCGTAGAGGAGGCGTTTGCTCTGCGGCCATTCCTCAACATCCGGATAAACATAATCTTCCGACAGTCCCCCGTTTGAAACGCCATCCCCTTCTCCAAAAAGGGATTTCTGACGGCTCTTCCGTTGTTTTTGTTCCCGCTGTGAAATACTCAGTATCTCGTCGAGTGCGGCAAACAACCTGGCCCGCGATATTCCCATCGTGTCAAAGGCCCCACACTTAATAAGGCTTTCCAAGACACGTTTATTGACTTTTCTTAAATCAAGACGGCTGCAGAAGTCAAGAATTGAAGAAAAAGCTCCCTTGTTTTTTCTTTCCTCTTCAATAAGCTGGGCGGCCCCCTGTCCAACATTTTTCACCCCCGCGAGTCCAAAACAAATTTTTTCCCCTTCAACGGTAAAATCAAGGCCGCTTTTGTTTACATCGGGCGGTTGAACCTCTATTCCCATCCCCCGGGCTTCATCAATATAGCGGGCAAGTTTATCGGCATCCCCCATTTCAACAGACATCAGAGCAGCCATGAATTCCGTCGGATAATGGGCCTTCAGAAAAGCCGTCTGGTAAGTAATAAGGGCGTAGGCGGTACTGTGTGACTTGTTAAACCCATACTTGGCAAACTGGGCCATTTGATCATACAAATGCGCCGCTTTTTCCGACGGGATGTTATTTTTGGCAGCACCTTCAATAAATTTTTCCCGCAGGTTGGCCATTTCCTCTGCCTTCTTTTTTCCCATCGCCTTTCGCAGACGGTCCGCATCGGAGGGAGAAAAGCCGGCCAGTTTCATGACAATCTGCATCACCTGTTCCTGATACAGAATCACCCCGTAGGAATCACCCAGAATATCTTTGAGCTGATCAATATCGTAGGTAATTTTTTTGCTGTTATTCTTCCGCTTGATATAATCCTCCACCATACCGCTTTGAAGCGGTCCCGGGCGGAAAAGCGCAAGTAAGTCAATTAAATCCTCAAACTTTTTAGGTTTCATCCGGATAAGCAGGTCCCGCATCCCCGCATTTTCGAGCTGGAATACGCCCCCCACATACCCCTTCCGCAGAAGCGCGAATGTTTTTTTATCATCAAGGGGAATGGACTTTATATCAAAGTCCGCATCTTTAACCGCCTTTATCAGTTCAACCGCGCGATCAATCAGAGACAGCGTTGAAAGCCCTAAAAAATCAAATTTGACAAGCCCCACGGATTCGACGCAGGTCATGTCATACTGGGTCAGGATTTCATCTTTCTTCCCGAGACACAGGGGCAGGAGTTCCATCAGAGGTTTTCCTGAAATCACCACCCCCGCCGCGTGCGTGGAGTTGTGACGATTCAACCCCTCGAGGGTCCGCGCTACCCGAAAAAGCTCCGCAATCTTCGGATCCGAATTGACGGCTTCATGTAATTTGGGCTCCTGATCAAATGCTTCTTCAAGGGTTATTTTGATAGTATCGGGGATAAGTTTGGCAACCCGGTCTACCTCGCCATAGGGCAGGCCCATCACGCGACCGACATCCCGCACAACCGCCTTGGCCCGCATCGCGGAAAAGGTCGTTATCTGCGCGACGCGGTCATGGCCATATTTTTCCGCAACATACTGAATCACCTGTTCCCTTTTTTCATCGGAAAAATCACAGTCGATATCCGGCATGCTCACGCGCCCCGGGGCAAGAAACCGTTCGAACATCAATTTATAGGGAATCGGGTCGATTTCGGTAATCCCGAGAGAAAAGGAAACAAGGCTTCCCGCGGCAGACCCCCGGCCCGGTCCAACCGGAATATTATTTTTCCTGGCATATCCAATAAAATCGCTGACAATCAGAAAGTAGTCCGCAAACCCCATCTCGACAATTGTCTCCAGCTCGTAATGAAGCCGCTGCCGATAAGCCGCTTCATCAACCGGCTTTCCCTGCGTCTCCCGCTTTTTGAAATAGGCTTCAAGGCCCTCTTCCGCCATTTTTTTCAGGTACGTTTCGTGATCCAGGTCTTTCTGCATTGTGATGGCAGGAAAATGATAACCTTCAAAATCAAGATTTACATCGCACTTTTCCGCAATCTCAAGGGTGCTTTCAATGGCCTCGGGGACATCAGGAAAGGCCGCTATCATCTCTTCGGGGGTCTTGACATAAAATTCATTGGTCTGAAACTTCATGCGGGACGTATCCGCCAGGGTCTTTCCCGTCTGAAGGCAGAGGAGAACCTCATGCGCCTTGGCGTCTTCGCGTTCAAGATAATGGCAATCATTGGTCGCTACAGGTGGGATTCCCGTGTCCCGGGCCATTTCAAGAATGACATCATTGACCTTATCCTGCTCCGGGATTCCGTTTTTCTGGACCTCGATGTAAAAATTGCCTTCTCCAAAAAGGCCTTTGTAATACCGGAGCCGCTCACGCGCGTCATCTGTCTGGTTATTCAAAATAAGCGAGGGAACTTCTCCCTTCAGACACGCGGAGAGGGCAATCAACCCCTCATGGTATTTTTCAAGGAGTTCGTGATCAATACGGGGCTTGTAATAGAATCCTTCCATAAAGGCCAGTGACACAAGCCGTATCAGATTTTGATATCCCGCCCTGTTTTTCGCCAGCAGGACCAGGTGATTTGAGGTGTCTCGACGCGATATCTTTTTTTTTATCAACCGGCTTTCGGGGGCCACATAGACCTCGCAACCGATAACCGGGTGAATGCCATACGCCTTTGCCTGCCTGTAA
>JANTFN010000191.1 GCA_024763435.1 Thermodesulfobacteriota bacterium
TCCTTTTTTTTTTTAGAAATCAGGTGTCAGGACGATCCGCTTAATGGGCGGTGTCTTGTGGGCTTCGGCAAATGTCTCGGCTATGGTGCTCATGGGGCGTGTTTCCACAAAGTTCTCGATATTGATCTTACCATCCAGGACCATATTCAGGACAACAGGGTAGTACTCCGGCAGGCATCCCCAGGTCCCGATGATTTCCGCATCAAATGCCATGAGTCTGCCGATGCTGTACTCCACCTTTGCCAGGCCAAAACCGACCACAATAAGCTTACCCGTGAAGCTCAACAGTGTCAAAGCCATTTCCTGACCAGGCCTTGTCCCCGTGACTTCAAAGATTTTCCAACCGTAATTCGGCAAGCTGTTCGCTTTGCACAATCCGCGGAATTCTTTGGACACGGCTCTCGCATCCTTGTCCGTGGAGTTGATAACAAAGTCCGCGCCGAAGTTGAGGGCCCTTTCCAGTTTCTCCTTGTTTCGGGCAATGCCTATGACCGTATTCGCGCCCAGTGCCTTGGCGATCTGGCCCATATACTGGCCCACGCCGCCGGTAATTCCAATAACAATCACATTGTCGCCGGGTTGCAGATCCGCCCGCTTGGCGGCCTGATAGGGCGTGGTTGCCGCGTCTGCGATAACCGCAAAGTGGGAAAGCGGGATATCTCCCCTGTCCTTAATCTCACAGAGGTCAATACTCGGCACCGGAATGTGACTGGAAAACCCGCCGTAGATGCCGAGGCTGTTGCCAGGCATCTTCTGATCCAGACAGCGGTTCCCCCGTCCGGTTTTGCAGAGGTAGCATTTACGGCACGGCATCACAGCCGGAATGATAACTTCCTTGCCAAGCCATGCCTCATCTCCCGCGACTACCGTTCCCGAAATTTCATGCCCGAGGGTCAGCGGGGGTTTGTTGACATTCGGAACGCCATCATAAAAAAATCCCAGGTCGGTATGGCACACGCCACAACCGGCAACTTCAACAAGCACCTCTCCCTCTTTCAGTTCGGGAACAGGTATGGATTTTTTCTCCAATTTTCCTGGTGTAACCTCGCCTGTTTCCCTGTTTTTGACAGTGGGTTGAACCATCTGCCATGTGTTAATTTCTTTTGGTATGCCCGACATGACTATTTCCTCCCTTTTTGAATTTTTACGGTATCGTACCGGTTAAATCATCCCGTAGCCGCCGTCAACACAGAGGAGCTGCCCCGTGATGTAATGTGCCTTGTCAGAGGCAAGAAAAACAAATGCCGGGGTAATATCATCAGGCTCAGCGAATTTCTTGAGCAGGATCCTGTTCATGTAGATGTCATTGAGTTTCGGATCTGTTCGGATTTTCTCCGTCATCTCCGTTGCGACAATCCCCAGAGAAACAACATTGGCACACACCTGGTAGCGGGCCAGCTCACGCGCCATTGACTTGGTCATGGAGATAATCCCGCCCTTTGCCGCACTGTAATTCATCTGCCCTACCGTACCGACAATACCGGCAACCGAGGTTACATTGATAATATTTCCCGACTTCTGCTCCTTGAAGAAGGGATAAGCCGCCTGGGCACAGAGGAATGTCCCCTTCATGTGGAGATCTACCACCTCGTCCCACTGCTGCTCCGTCATTTTGTGCATCATGGCAGGGCGTGTAATCCCCGCGTTGTTGACCAGGATATCGAGGCGGCCAAAATTATCTCCCGCCGCCTGAACAAGGGCCTGCGCCTCAGCAGGTTTCGAAACATCCGCCTTTACCGAAACACTCTTTTGCCCCATCTTTTTAATCTCTTCAACAACCTCCGCGGCCGCTTTTTCACTATGCGCGTAATTGACAACCACATCCGCCCCTTCCCGCCCAAAGGCCAGAGCGACGGACCGGCCAACACCCCGACCGCTCCCCGTGACAACCGCTACTTTACCCTCTAATTCCATAGTATCCTCTTCAAATTCATGCGACAGGAATCACCGGGGAGAAAATCTCCCCCCGGAATTTTTCCTTCAAAATTAAATTTTCTTTATTTCCTGTAACCCAGCGCAAATCCCGCGATAATCACCTTCTGGATATTACTGGTCCCTTCGACGACCTGATAAGTCTTGGAATCCCTGTAGTAACGTTCCACAGGATACTCCGTTGAAAATCCATAAGATCCAAAGATCTTCATCGCCAGGTTGGCCGCGTGAGATGCCGCCTCCGCCGCGTAGAGTTTCGCTACCGAGGTATTCAGGGTTGTCTTGAAGACCTTCCCCGTCTCACGCCACATTTTATCCTTCTCCCATGCGGACCGGTAAACAAGCATCTTGGCCGCTTCGTGTTCAATATACATATCGGCAATCTGGTCCTGAATCATCTGGAATTTCCCAATAGGCTGACCGAACTGGGTCCTGTCGTTGGCATACTGAACCGAATACTCAATAAGTGCCTGGCCGACACCCACGGCGCGGGAGGCGGAACTCAACCGTGTGCTGTCCAGCATAATCATACAGACCTTGAACCCATCTCCCATCTGGCCGACAAGATTTTTCTTGGGGACGAAGGCATCCTGAAAGGTAATTTCACCCGTGGGGGCGCAATAGAGGCCAAGTTTTGACTCAATCGCGATTTGCTCAATTCCTTCCGCGTGCATATCCTCAATCAGAAAGGCGGAAATCCCTTTATGCTTCTTGCTTTTGTCCGTATAGGCAAAGGTTACGGCCACATCGGCCACAGGGATACCGGAGATCCATGTTTTGGTTCCGTTCAGCAAAAAACCACCCTCGGTTTCCGTAGCAGTGGTCCCCATTCCCGCGACATCAGACCCGCTGTTGGGCTCGGTAATCGCAAAGGCACCTAATTTTTTACCCTCAACAAGACCGGGATAAAAAGCCGCTTTCTGTTCGTCTGTTCCCTGGTTCATCAGGACAGTCTGCATCCCCATCATCTGGAGATTAAAGGGGAGACCCCAGGACGGACTTACGCGCGCAATCTCTTCACACATGGCCGTTGCCCCCATAAAACCGGCATCGTTACCACCAAATTCTTCAGGCGCGATACAGCCAAAAAAGCCCTGACGGCCCATATCTTCAACAACTTCTCGCTTGAACCGATGCTCTTTCTCATCTTCCTCCATCGTGGGACGAATTTTACGCTCCGCAAAATTCTTTGCCATACCTCGCATTGCCTGTATTTCTTCACTAACTTCAAAATCCATAAAACCTTCCTCCTTTTTGGTTAAACGTTCATTAAGCAGAAACGACTAATACTATATATTCTCGTTCCACACCACACCTAAAATACCTTGTGCAATTTATAACAAACTACCCTAAAGTCTGTCAAGCAGAAATAATTTTCAAAAAAGCATTAGGACTGGTTCTCTGAGCCCTCCCAAATAACCACAGCCCCTTTGACGCTCTTTAGAAACTTTCCTGTCTTGAATTTTGAACAGGAAGCGGTGCGACAACAATAGCGGCAAGAACAATAAATAAAATTGCATTGGCGGGGATGTGGAGATTGAAATCTACAACGCTGTGAAACAGGATGGCTGTAATTCCGCTTAGGGCCCCGAGGGTTGTGGCACGGACGAGGCGGCTCGGGTTCTTTAGTTTTTTAAAGCCCTTTCGGTAAAGGGCGATAATCATCCAGATTATAACGGGAATGAGCAAGAGGCCGGTTTCAGAAATAAAATGGAGGTAGTCATTGTGAGCCATAACGAAATGGGCATTCAGGCCGGGCGGCTGGTATTGGGTAAAGGCGGACTTGAAAACTCCGGGGCCAATACCCGTCAGAGGATAATCGGCAATCATCTTCACGACACCGCCCCAGACCACCACCCGAGAATAAAGGCTGGGTTCTTCTCCTTTTTCCATGGCGGTTTTCACCCGCTCTACCACCGGGGTGCTTACCAGGGCGATAAAGGCCAGAAGCAGGATCCCGGCCATGGAGACAATGAGCGTTTTTTTGCGAACGAAATAACGGCTCTTTAAAAGGGCGCCGGCCATGAAGGCAAGGCCCAGGAGCGCGCTGATCCAACCGCCCCGGGACAACGAAAACATCAGGGCAACAAGCAGCAGCAGGGTCAGATAGCCGAGGATAAAGACAACGCCAGGTTTAAAATCAAGCAGAAAAAGGCCCAGGAGCAAGGGCAGCGACATCTCCATATA
>JANTFN010000192.1 GCA_024763435.1 Thermodesulfobacteriota bacterium
TACGCGGGATATTACCCCCGAGATTGCCCGGAATTTTGGTTTAAAGACATATAAAAATGGCCTCCTGGTCACGAAGGTTTATCATAAAAGCCCTGCGGAAAAAGCAGGGATTAAACGTGGAGATGTTGTTCTTGCACTCGGCGGAAGGCCCGTACATTCCACCCGTGAAGCCGCCCTTATTACCAGCCAGCTCCGGGTTGGGCAAAAGGTTTCAGTGAAAATTGCCCGGATTAGCAACACCATGACCTTGTATGTAACCGTGGGGGCACGCAAGAAAAATAATAAAGCCAAGGCATCGACATCTAATCATAAAAGCAGCACAAGGTTACCGGAGGGGAATGCAACCATTGTAGATCGCTGGGGGGGGTTTGTTAAGTCTCTGAAAAAATCCGTCCAGGGCCTTGAAAAAGGCAAAACAAGCACGTCGTCCAACACAAAGACGCAAAATAATACCGAAAAAGAACCTGCGTATGATGAGGGGGCTTTCCCCAGAAGATAAGAAACCTTACAAAGGGAGGAAAGGGCATGATATGTCCACATTGCGGTGCAACCTTACCAGATGGCTCTGCCGCGTGCCGTTCCTGCGGCGCGAAACTTGAAACAGAAGAGATGGTAAAAACACAGATTGTCGTTGAAAATCTCGAAAGCGCGGGAAAGACGTCAGTGATTGCCGAAAACATGGATAAAACCCAGCTTTTTTCTGAGGGGCTGGAATCTGTCGCGGCCTTTTACGGATGGCTTGTTATCGTGGAAGGTCCCGACCAATGGAAAGAATTTCACCTTCCTGACGGCATGGATCAACTTCTCATCGGCCGGGGTGAGGCCTCTGATCTTCGCCTTAATGATGAGGAACTCGCAAGGATCCACGCAAGCCTGAGAAAAAAAGAAGACAAATTTTTCCTTGCTGATCTTGACACAGAATCAGGCACGCGCGTCAACGGAAATCCCGTGGAACGCGTAGAGCTCCATGACGGCGACCTTATTCAGATAGGGAACACGTCCATAAAATTCAAGCTTCTTTAGAACCTCCTGATGGCACAGAAAATTTCCGCTTTTTCTCTTTCCGACACCGGGAGAAAACGTGCGGGCAATCAGGACGCGTGCGGGGTCTTTTATCATGGCACCACCCTGATGATGGTCGTCGCGGACGGTGTGGGCGGACAGGCGTGCGGCGATGTGGCAAGCCGCCTGACGGTAGATATTTTCAAGAAAAACCTTGAAAACGGCCCTGTTTTCCCCCCTGATGCCTTTCTTGCAAAAGGGGCCGAATTGGCAAACCAGGCCGTCAGGGCGCATATGGCACGCCACCCTGAATGCAAAGGGATGGCAACAACCCTGACAGTCGCCCTGATACAATACCCGGTGCTGCATATTTTACATATCGGAGACAGCCGGGGTTATTTATTAAGAAATGGCACCCTTACGCAGCTGACGGAAGACCAGACGCTGGTCCGGAAAATGGTCAGAGAAGGCGTTATTTCTCCGGAAGAGGCCCGCAACCATCCCAAACGGCATGTCATCCTCAATGCCGTAGGCCCGGCGAAAACGCCCAGCTTTGTTTACAACAAAACGCCCCTTGAAAAAGGAGACCGAATTCTGCTGTGTTCGGATGGGTTATATGATGAAGTCAGCAATGAGGATATCGGTGATATCCTTTCCGGAAAAGAAACCAAAAAGGTTATCAAGACATTGATCCAAGCCGCCAACGAGGCGGGTGGAAGCGATAATATCTCCGTCGCGGTAGCCGCTATTGATGGAAACGCGCGCCTTGAGGATACCGTGCAGTTTACGGCCGCGGAGGTCCCTGTCACCCGACGAAACAGAAAAATTTACGCGTGGCTTGCCGCGATTCTATGCGTGGGCATCCTGACTGCGGGTGGCCTGTTCTTCTACAAGGCACATCAATCAGGAAAAAGCTTCTCTGCCTACCTGTCTTCATTTTTTGGTAAGTCAAACGTGTCGGTTGAAAAACCACAGTCCAAAAGTCCCTGAGAAAATAACACACCACGTTTTTCCGGGAACAAGCCTTGTTTTAAATAGTTGCTGCTGTTTATCGCTCATATTTCAACCTCAGGTTAAAACAGCTGATAGATGCGGAGGAACATCAATATAATCAAAACATTCGCGTCTATCAGCGTTCATTAGCGGTTCTCCTATTTGGACCCTCCCACCCGAAATAGGTATTATTGTCTTTTGAATACCTATTAATTAGGTATTTTACCTATTTCTCCATTTTGCATGGGGTCCGCGGCCCAATGCTGGAAATGTTTTTCTCCACATTTTGCCCAAAAAGAGAGTGGACGTGGGTTCGATTCCCGCTCGAATACCCGGCATTCTGTTTTACAACTCAGGTCTGAAAGAGCTAGTGTCACAAGTTATGTCGTGAGTTTGTCGCAAGTTTCTGTCACAGCAGCTGTCATAGTAATGGCACAGCTCGGTATCGCAAACCTGCCATAAACCCGGATGAATCATTCATCATCCTTCTGTTCCAATTGTTTGATCATCCGGTCAAAGTCGCTCTCAAATAAGTGATCTTGAACAATACGGTATTTCTCAAATTCACTTTCGGCATGAGCCTTGGCCAGTTCTGCCGTTACTTTTCCGGCGTCCTGCAGGATTTCCCTATCCCAAAGTTTCAGAAAACCGCTTAATCGTTCTTCCCAGTCCGCCATGGTCATGGGAATTTTCCGCATGGCTTGAAGCTCTGCCATATCAAGATAGGCTGAAACAATGCGCTGCATCTGTCCAAGCTCAAACTCGGAAAGATAGTTTTTGGCAATGGACACGTCATATTTATAAATTTTTCTGTTGGGTGCTCCGTCCCAACTGGTCAGACCCATATTTTCTTTTTTGTGATTCGCACGATCCACAATGACTTCCGCCGCTGTGCTGCCGTGAACGGCAAAGTGCATCTTGTTTTGAACGGCTGCGAAGAAACGCTTTGTGGCTGTGGCTGATGGATCATAGTCCAGTGCAGTAGCATATATATCTGTGATTTTCTGATAGAATTTGCGCTCTGAAAGCCGGATTTCACGGATTTTTTCAAGTTGGCGTTCAAAGAATTCATCCGTCAGGTTTCCGCCGTGTTTGAGGCGTTCGACATCCATCGTCCAACCCTGGATGGTGTAGTCCTTGACAATCTGATTCGCCCACTTGCGGAACTGCACAGCACGCTCATTTTCGATTTTGAAGCCGACTGCGATGATGGCCTGCAGGCTGTAGTGTTTTGTATTGTAGTTTTTACCGTCTGCGGCAGTTATTAAGTATTTCTTAACAACTGCGCTTTCCGCTAATTCGTTGTCTGCAAAAATACGCTTCAGGTGCTGATTGATGGCGGGAACCGAAACATCATAAAGGGCTGCCATCATCTTTTGCGTCAGCCAGATATTCTCATCTTCGTAGCGCATTTCCACGCTGGTTTCCGAGCTGCCCCCAGCAGCGACAAAGGTCAGGTACTCTGCAGCCGATGAGCGGATAATAGATGTCTTTTTTTTGCCAATCATCTGTTTTATTCTATCTTTGTCCTGTTTCATGGTCCATCCTCATATTTCAAAATTCCGCTTTCTATAAGTTTTCCAGCCAGCTCCAGCACATCCACCGGCCAGAAGCATTCAGGGCGTGGATGGAATTTACCCGATAGCCCACCGAGATAATTGCATCCAGGTTGTAGAAATTTGTAAGGTACCGCTTACCGTCTGAGGCAGTATTCCGGAATTTCCGGATAACTGAATCCGGCTGCAATTCCCCGCTGTTGAAGATATTCTGCAGGTGTTCACTGATCGTTCGCACATCCACGCCAAACAATGCCGCCATCATTTTCTGCGTCAACCAGACGGTTTCATCCTCATAGTGCACCTCGATACTGGCTTCTCCCGCCTGGGCGGTAAAAATCAGGAACTCCGCCGTGGAATTACGGATCAGTTTAGCGTTGATAGTGGAAAATGGCGGCTGTTTCTTTTTCATGCTGTTTTTCCCTTATCTTTGTTGCTTCCTCGTCCCATTTATCTTGGTAAAAGGTAACTGTCATCTCAAAAATCCAACAATCAAGTCTGATCTCGATTTCCCCGATTTTTCATGCATCGTTAAAACACCCG
>JANTFN010000193.1 GCA_024763435.1 Thermodesulfobacteriota bacterium
TCTCCACAAGTTTATCACGAATGGCATCGGCTGTCTTGAAGTCTTTTCCCTGTCTCGCCGCGGCACGCTGGTCAATCAAGGTCTGAATTTCCTCCGGGGACAGGGAAAGCTGCTGCGTGTCAAGCGCCTTCTGGCGTGTGATGAAGGCATCGGGGTCTGTCTGGAACAGCCCCAGCACACCGCCGACTTCTCCCGCGGCTTTTCGGTAGGCAAGGACCCGCCCGGTATCGGGTTCCGCGGCCGTCTTTTCCTCCTGAAAAACCTGATTCAACCGGTGCACGAGTGGGTAGAAAAATCCCAGGGCCTTCGGGGTATTCAGGTCATCATCCATCGCGTCGTCAAAGGCCTGCCGGGCCTCGGCAATCTCCGCCGGGACCGTCCCGGGCTCAGCCGGACGACCCTTCAACCAGCCATCCACCTCTTTCAGGGTCTTATAGACCCGCTCCAGGCTTACCCGCGTGGCCTTCAGATACGCGTCATCAAAGTCAATCGGGCTTCTGTAGTGGGCGCTCAGCAGAAAGGCGCGGAGGACCTCGGGATGATAGCGCGCCAGGATTTCCTGAATGGACAGAAAATTTCCAAGGGATTTGGACATTTTTTCTGAATGGATATTGACAAACCCGTTGTGTATCCAGAAGCGGACAAAGGGATTTCCCGTTGCCGCCTCCGACTGGGCAATTTCATTCTCATGATGGGGAAAGATGAGGTCTTTCCCGCCGCCGTGAATATCAAAGGTCTCGCCGAGATAGGCCATGCTCATGGCGGAACATTCAATATGCCAGCCCGGCCGCCCTTCGCCCCAGGGGCTTTCCCAGGCCGGTTCGCCCGGTTTGCTTGCCTTCCAGAGGGCAAAATCGAGGGGGTCCCGCTTCCGGTCGTCCACCGCAATCCGCGCGCCGGACTTCAGGTCTTCGATATTCTTTTTGGACAGTTTTCCGTATCCGGAAAATTTCGTAACCGCGTAATAGACATCCCCGTCCACTTCATACGCCATGCCTTTCGCCTCGAGGGTCTGGACGAGGCGGATGATATCGGCGATATGCTCGGTGGCCTTCGGCTCGCGGGTGGGTCTCAGGATGCCAAGGGGGTCTGTATCTTCATAAAAATACGCGATATTTTCCTCCGAAAGTTCCCGGGTGGAAATCTTCCGGTCGTTTGCCCTTTGGATAATCTTGTCGTCCACGTCGGTAAAATTCCGGACATAGGTTACCTCGAATCCCTTATGCTGGAGATACCGGTAAAGGGTGTCAAAAACCACGAGCGATCGGGCGTGGCCGATATGACACCGGTCATAAACCGTAACGCCGCAGACATACATGCCTACTTTCCCGGCGTGGATAGGTTGAAAGTCTTCTTTTTTGTTGCTCAGTGAATTGTAAAATTTCAGGCTCATAGCTGCTCCAGTGCGTGATTTAATCTGGACACCACTTCCTCTTTTCCGAGGATGGGGATAATGTTCGTCAGTTCAGGGCCATGTTCCATCCCCGTCAGGGCACGCCGCAGGGTCATAAAAAACCGTTTCCCCCTCTGATTTGAGCGTTTCATCGCCGCTTTCGCGGCGCTGATGTAACCCTGTTCGTCCAGTGTTTCTGTTTCTTGGCATGATTCCGCGAAAATTTCAAGAATCCCGCGGGAGATGTCCTTTTCGCCTTCACCGGCAAACGCGCTGCCGGCATCGGGTTTCGTGAGAAAAATATCAAAAATGACTTTGAAATCCGTAAGGAGCTGGGCGTTGTCCCGGCCGCACGCGATGATAGCTTCTTGTTTTTCCTGATCGAAGGCATTCATCACACCCCAGTTCTTCAGAAAAGGCGACAGGTGATGATAGAGCGTCGCCATCGGGAGCTCCCGGATGAACCGGCCGTTGATCCACAGCAGCTTTTTATGATCGAAAATCGCGGCCCCTTTTGAGATTCCCGAGAGGTCAAAGGCCTTTACAATCTCTTCCGGGCGCAGCAGCGGACCGTCAGAAGGCACAATCCCACCCAGACCGACCAGGTAAAAGACAATGGCCTGCGGCAGATACCCTTCCCTGCGGAACTGCGAGACCGCCGTGGCGCCATGCCGTTTGGAAAGCCGCTTTCCATCCAATCCGAGAATCAGGGGATGATGCGCGTAACGGGGCGGGGTCCGCCCCAGGGCGCGGTAGAGGAGAAGCTGCTTGGGGGTGTTGGAGATATGGTCATCTCCCCGAATCACGTGGGTAACCCCCATGGCCGAATCATCCACGACAACGGCCCAGTTATAAGAGGCCATCCCGTTTGAGCGGATAAGGATGAAATCGGTAATACTGTCCGACATGAAACGGATGTCGCCATGAATGGCATCGGTAAAGGCTACCGATTCTTCCGCGGGAACCCGGAAACGGAGGGTAAACGGAACGCCCCTGCGCTCGAAATCGGCCCGTTCCTCCGGGGACAGGTGACGGCAGCGCCCGTCATATCCGGGCGGCAGCCCTTTCGCCAGTTGCGCCTTTCGCCTCTCTTCGAGTGATTCCTCCGTGCAGTAGCAGCGATAGGCCATTCCCTTTTCCACAAGCGCCTCCGCCATTTCCCGGTAGGTCTTTTCCCGTTCGGTCTGACGGTAGGGGCCCGCCGGGCCGCCCCTATCCGGCCCTTCATTCCAGGCAATCCCCAGCCATTTCAGGCTCTCAAGGATTTCCCGTTCAAAGGCCGCGGATGACCGTTCCAGGTCCGTGTCTTCCAGCCTCAGGATCAGGGTTCCCCTTGTTTTCTTCGCGAAGAGATCATTAAACAGGGCGGTTCGGGCGTTTCCGATATGCAGCGATCCGGTAGGGCTGGGCGCGAAGCGCGCGCGGGTGGGCGTTTTGTTGTCTGGATTATTCATCGTGTTTTCAGTCCCTTTCTATCAGCACAACCGCCATGGCGGCGATGCCCTCTGACCTGCCCAGGCTCCCGATTCCCTCATGGGTCTTGGCCTTGATGTTGATTTTTTCGGGGCGGCTGTGAAGCCATCCGCCGAGGTTCTCTCGCATTTTCACGAGATAGGGGGCAAGCCTCGGTTTCTCGGCGATAATCGTCGCGTCCACGTTGACAATGGAAAACGCCCCCGCATCCAACCGCTCAAACATTAAATCAAGCAGTTCTTCCCCGCTCTTCCCCTTGTAAACCGCGTCCGTATCGGGGAAAAATCCCCCGATGTCTCCATTTCCAAGGGCGCCAAGGATCGCGTCAATGATGGCATGGATCAGGACATCCGCGTCGGAATGGCCCTCAAGCCCTGAATCATACGCTATTTCCACACCGCCAAGGATCAGGGGACGGCCCGGGACAAGCCTGTGAACGTCGTATCCGATGCCAATCGCCATGCTCATTGTTACGCTCCTCCGTCCTTTTTTCGGGATTGACGGGCCGCGAGAATTGCCTCCGCCAAAAACAGATCGCTCTTCCGCGTAATTTTAATGTTTTCCGAGCTCCCGGCGAGGACTTTTACGGGAAACCCGGCCTGTTCCATCAGCATCGTATCATCGGTGGCATCCAGCCCCTTTTTCTTCGCCATTTCATGCGCCGCTTTAATCGCCGCCGTCTGGAACATCTGCGGGGTCTGTATTTGTATCAGCCCTCCCCGCCGCGGGGTTTTCACGACAAATCCCCGTGAAGAGATTTGTTTAATTGTATCCACGGGCGGCACGCCAATGGCCACGGCCGGCACATCCTGAAGGCTCTTCAAACCTTCCTCAAACCAGGTGTTCTCAAAAAAAGGCCGGACGCCATCGTGGATGGCAACATAGGGAAAAAATGCCGCATCGACCGCTTTCAGGCCATGCCGCACGGAATCCCGCCGCGTTTTTCCCCCGACAACTATATCCGTAAGCTTGTTGATGTCAAAGCGGCGCGAGAAGGTTTTCCTGAATTCCTGAATCAACGCCCCGGGCAAAACCAGGACAATCCGTGAAACCCGCGCGCACGCATCAAGGGCCTGCAGGGTATGCGCCAAAACCGGTTTGCCGCCAAGCAGCGCGAACTGTTTCGGCGTTGTTCCGCCAAATCGCCTGCCCTTTCCCCCTGCCACAACAATGGCGCAAAATCCTTCCGACTTACTTGGATGTCCCATTTAG